>DATEBC010000326.1:0-5310 GCA_035288065.1 Sedimentisphaerales bacterium
AACTCAACCAGCCAGCCGCCGGGAACCTGAAAAATCTGCCCCAGAGAATCCGCCGCCTTTACCGCACAGAACCCCAAAATACTTCGCTTGTTTTGGGACTAGTCATACTCTGGTTGCGCTAATGCTCTTCTGATTCGCTTGCAGCAAGCTTTGGGTCGGCGCCTCAATTGACACTCCCAGATTGTCAGGACCTTCCAGCCTCTCTGGCGCAGTTTCCTCCGGACGCGTGCGTCACGCGCCTTATTTGCGGCGAGCTTCTCCCGCCACCACCGAGCATTCACTTTTGGTTCGAGGTTCCTCCCACACGCGTGACCATGCCAGAAGCACCCATGGACGAACAATGCAACGCGCTCTGTAGGCCAAGCGAAGTCCGGTTTTCCGGGCAAATCCACGTGTCGGCGCCATCCTGTTAGCTTGTTCGCCCGAACCAGCCGTGCCATCGTCATCTCCGTCGTCTTATTGCCGTACCTCGGGATGCGTGCCATTAGCTCAGACCGAGACAACCCCCCAAACCTCGTGGCGCTTCCCAACGGTGTTGTAACGTGCCTTATCATAACAGAACATGGTCCGTTTCCAATTCTCTCCAAAGATTATACTGCGACCACTCATGGGCGGCAACGGTAAATCACGCGCGCGTCGTACACCGTGAGCATAGCCCTTTACTCCGATAATCCGAGGTCGCCATCTCTCTGGAAGTGAAGACAGGGGATCCAAGAAAACCTGGATGTGACTCATTGTCCGTAGACTCGGTCGCCTCGTGAAGCTAAAGTTCTCGTCATTATGAATCGAAGTCCAGAAAACATGCACCTCAAAAAACTAGGCGAAAAGATCCGACAGATCCGGCTAGATAAGCACTTATCACAAGAACAATTAGCGCATATATGCGGATTTGATCGTACCTATATCAGTCTTGTTGAAAGAGCCAAGAGAAACCTGTCTTTTAGCAACCTTTGTACGTTCGCACGTGCCCTTGGGGTCACGGTTTCGACTCTAACGAAGGACATTTAATGGCTCTTGTACCGCTTAATGCTGCCCACGCCGCACAAATCCAAGCAGGAATATCGGGACGGCACCACGGACACGATTTCGAGTTCAACCTTGCACAGCGCATCAATGCTCTTCCCTGTCACCAGCCTGCTTCTAGACCAAGCCAGCCGGTTTTTCGAGGTGATCCGGCGGCTGTACTTCTTGGGTACGCTGTTACCCATATCGGGTGGAGTCACGCCGATCGTGCCGAGGCAATCGCCCTTGGGGCTTTGGCGACGACGGAAGATGGACATAATTGGCTTGAGGTTAATGGAGTCACTGTGCGTGCATGTAAAAGCGATGTGCTGGTTACGCTCTATCAAGGCGGGCTCGATCCACTAACCATTGGCGTCTCCGTTAAACAGTGCAACAATAAAGCACCAACGAATGCTCAACTCTTCTTCAGCACCGCTCATGCATTCTGCGTGCTACTTCGTCGAAGCGGCATCAAAGTTTCTGATTGCGCAGAAACTGCACTCCAACAGTTCTGTGGTGATGCTGGTTACCAGCCTCTGGATACCCCAAGCTGTCTCATAGGTCGCATAACCGATCCTCGTCGCTTCTTCTGGGAAGAAACGAATCAAGTTGGACGCCAGGAACTAGAGAATATTTTCACGAGCGAACAGGATAAGATCACCCGCCTCTTGCTTCAAAAGGCATATCTTGCTGATCCTTTCACACCTGACTTGCTTCTCCATAAAACGAAAAAACTCCCATACGATCCGCAAGAGTACGCGCTTTACTCAGTGGACCAATTAGTTACCTTGTCTCGCAAGTATCAAGGATTCGCTAAGAAGGTATACTCAGTGAATAAAGGTCGACATAGGGACCCTCCGGGAATCCACCATGAGGCTCCGCGCTTCGGTATCGTCCAGATGCAAAGAGGGGGACAGAAGCAGCACCCCACTCAGCTTCAGTTCAATCTTGAGGCAGGGTACTTCTACAAGATATAGCTCTGCCGGATGTGAGTCCCGATCACATATCCAAGCAGCGGTGGTACAGCGTTTCCGATAGCAGTCCGTATGTCCCCGATTTTACCGCATAGCAGGAAGCCATCCGGGAAACTCTGCAATCGCATCGCCTCACGAATTGTCATGGAGCGAGTTGCTATCGGATGCACGTTCCTGCACCCAGAAATCATTGCGAAAGTAGTTGCCACGGTTGATCCAGGCTCATTCCAGACTTGTCTTTTATATGTTGTGTTGTACCCAGACGGGGGGCGCATTTCGGCGGCATCGTTATCGTGAGCACTGGCCCCTTGAGGGACATCAACCAACCATTCTATGACGTGGTCCGGATGAGAGACTGCGAAATGCCACTTGTCAGTTCTTGATTTTTCCCCTGATTCTATGTAATCCAGATCAGATACCGCATCACCGAAAGCACGGTAAGGCTTTTCAATGCCAAAAAGGGTTGCCCCCTCGCCGTGTGTAGCGCGTGGAAGGGCAGGGGCCTTTCCTGTCTCTTCCAAGATGGCGATGAAAATCACACGTTCCCTGTGCTGCGGGACACCATAATCCTTTGCATTGAGACAAAAGAATCCCGCCTTGTACCCTATATCAGAAAACGCCTCTAAGATACACTCGGTTAGAAGACGCCCCTCAGGGTTCTTCATGGAAGTAAGCAACCGAACATTCTCCATCAATACTACTTTTGGCCTTATAGCATTGGCAATTCTTAAGTAGTCATAGAACAAAACATTACGGGGATCCTCTGGGTCCCGCTTGCCGGTCAAACTAAATCCTTGGCATGGCGGGCCTCCAGCCATAAGGTCAATGTGTCCTTCTCGCGCAATGATTCTAGCACATTCAGCCTCACAAATCTTCCGCACGTCATTAGTCAATGTGGGCACCTTTGGAAAATTGCGATTGTAAATCTCCCTAAAGCCGGCATGTAACTCTGATGCCCCAACAATACGAAAACCAGCAGCCTTCACCCCGTAGCACAAACCTCCACAGCCAGCAAACAACGACACCGCTTTGGGACTTGCGTTGCTGTTTTCGCACAAGAAACGGTTCTCTAGTTGAGCCAACGTCATCAAGTATTCAGAGTTTCCGTTCGTTTTTGAATAGGTGCGCCGAGTTCGAGATGCTAATGCATTACCTGTTCGCTCATGTGAACGATATCTCTTGATTTTCAAGTCACGGATAGCACGCTCATCAAGGCCATCAATCGTTGCCTGTATTGTGGCCCGCTCATTTTCCTTTAGACCGTTCTTTCCTAGCTCGTAAGCGGAGATACGGGCTTGAACAACACTAGTGATTTCCGCAAGCTTTGACTGGCTCAAGCCACTTATCTTACGCAGTGCGCGTAATTCTGCTCCGTTATCGAATATCTTCATGTGACTTATTGTCTGCTTTTTATCGAATTTTCTCAAACTCAAATTCTCTTGCCAGGGGCCCAACAATGATTATATCCGCCTTTGGCGGACATAAACCGGGAAAGCTCATCCCCGCATGCCTCTGGCGAAGATGTGACCTTCCTGGGCCTTGGGTCTGTGCCAAACCTTCTTTAGAATTCTACCCCATCCGCCACCATTTTCAACAACAAACTTGTCCCGAATGGCCTCGAATGGATTCGTGAAAGTACGTGGTTAATAATCGGCGAAAACCTACACAGCCTGCGTTTACTGTCGCTGGCAGGCCACAAGGCCCCCTGGTGGCAGGCGGGCCTTGGGCCTGTCCATGAAATCGACCTTCTCCAACATCCCCCATCAGCCCGTAGTTAGCCCCCTCTTCGCCCTGAACACGGTCAAAGAGGCCCAGAGTCAAATCTCTGTCCACTGTCCTGGGATAGGCACTGGGTACCGGCCCTGGGCGTCGGCCTGAACAGGCGGGGCGGCGTCGTCGGCGAACTGGTCGATGTTCGGGCAAAACTGGAATTTGGAGGCCATAGCTTCGTCCCAGGTGATGATCTTGCCGGAGTGTGCGGCCGCCCGGCCCATGATGTCGGCGAGATTCGATAGAGCAGCGCGCTTCGCCTCATTGTGCGGACGGTCGTTGCGGATGGCATCGAGCAGCGCATCCCACTCCGCCTGCCAAGGCGTAACGGTTTCCTCCGGCGCTCGCCAGAGGACGTTGTCGGCGGCGCAACGCTGGTCCTTATAGATGTGCACCGTACCCTTATGGTTGCTGCCGGAGAACTGCGCCGCGCATTTCGTCCCGTGGAGGTAGGTGGCAAATTCGGTGTGGCAATTCGGCAGCCAACGGACGACGTCGAACGCCTTGGCGCCGTCGGGGAACGTCCACTCAATCGTGAAGGAGTCGAGGTTCTGGCCGGAGTCGGTGCTGTTAGCCGCACGCCCGCCGATGCCGTGCGCCGAAACCGGCCAGGCATCCTTGATCCAGCATATCTCATCTATCTGGTGAATGTTCATCTCCGCGAATAATCCGCCTGAAACCCAAAGGAAATGCGTGAAGTTGCGAATCTGCCAATGGAGGTCCTTCACGTCCGGCGGCCGCCGGCCCAAAGGCCCGCACGGCTGCATCCGGTAGGCGCGGACGAGCTGGATGTCGCCAAGCTGCCCGTCGCGAATCCGGTTGATAAGTTCGTGACGATTTGGCGAATGGCGGCACTGTAAGCCGGCGGCGATCTTGAGGTTCTTTCTCTCGGCGGCTTCCCCGGCCTTGATCACGCGCCGCACGCCCAGCGGGTCGGTGGCAAACGACTTTTCCATAAAGACGTTGACGCCCTTCTCGACGGCGTATTCCAACTGCATCGGACGGAAGCCCGCGTAGCCGGCGAGCATCGCCACGTCGCCCGGACGCAAACAATCGATCGCTTTGCGCCAGGCGTCGAAACCGACGAACCGCCGCTCCGGCGGGACATCGACCTTCGAGCCGTATTGCTCGCTTAAAACCTTGTGCGCGCCGGCCAGCCGATTCTCAAAAAAGTCCGCCATCGCCACTAATTTGACCGGCCCGTTTGGCGAATCGAAGGCATTCGCCGCCGCCCCGCTGCCGCGACCGCCGCAGCCAATCAGGGCCAGTCGAATCGTATTATTCTCCGCCGCGTGCATCGCCGGTATGGCGACGCCTGCCAATGCGGACGCCGCAGCCGCCTTCCCGCTCCACTTCAAGACATCCCGACGCGAAGACTTTGATGTGTCAGAACCTTGTTTCATAACGATTTCTCCGTGGTGTCATGAGTTCTGCAAAATTGCAGGTTAGGCCTATATTGTTGAAGAAAATCGTCTTTGTGATTTTCTTCAATAATCGCCTAACTTCTTATGACAGAAGATGTTCGCATTAAAAAGAAAAAATCAGGAAACGATTTTTTCTTTTA
>DATEBC010000327.1:0-5040 GCA_035288065.1 Sedimentisphaerales bacterium
CCCCGCCGATGGAGTAGCGGACGTGCACCATATCATACGGATACTTCGAGTCGTCGAGGTCTTTGAGATACTTGAAAAGTCTCCCCGAATCCAGACGCCCCGCGTGAAAGAGCGAATAGCCCTCCCCGGCCACCCAGCAGAGAATCTCCTCCTTTCCCGACGGCGACTGCCAATAGAAGGGTTTATCGCCCCATTGCGACAGCGTATAGCCGATGCGATGCCCGCGATTCGGGCCGACGGCAAAGTATTTCACGCCGCTCTGCGCCAGCACCGGGACGATGCCCCAGGTATAGCCGGGCACGTCCGTAATCATGGCAGAATCGATCTTGACGCCGCATAGCTTCCTCATCTTTTCGGCGAAGCCGACCAGCCGCACTAATTCCTCCGGCCTGCACAGGGCCGTCAGCTCGTTGCCGTATAGCGCATCCAGCGTGATCCACCCCTTCTTGACGGCCTCGATGAACTGCTGCCTCTTTTCTTCGGAGGCCTGCCTGAGATAACTGTCAACCGCCCAGAGCACCTCGACGTTCCATTTGAATTGCGCCCCTTCCGGATAATCCGCCGATTTGCGGGCCAGCTCTATCACCTGCTCGAAGTACCCCCAGTGCTTCTGCACAACTTCCGTTTGCACGTGCGTATAGCCGATATCGACGTGCGAATGGTGCAGCAAGTAGATCTCCCACTTGCGGACCGGAGCGATAGAGACAGTCTTTTTGCCTATCGACTTGCCGCCTATCCGAACATCGACCTCCACCGATGTAGTCTGTTCCACCGCCGGCGCAAGTCCTTCGATTGTCTTGAAGCCGCCTTTAAGCGAATCTTTGATGAGTTCGGCTCCGTTGACCGCCACCGAGGCTTCGACCGGCTCGCCTATGTGCAGAACCGAGGCCTGGACCGGCTGATACAGCTTGCCGTCCTCATGCTTGACCAGGAATGGCTGTGTATCAACCCCCAGAAGCTTGGTTACTACATCGAGCGGACCCTTCCTGACGCTGGCTGGGACCTTCAGAGCGACGTAATCGTAGAGTATCCAGCTTCCTTCCGCAGACGTGATGGTGATCTCATTGGTGCCCGCCCTCAAGACCTTTGCATCAAACTTGACCGTCTCTATATGTTCGCGGCCCTTTTCGGGCTGCCCGAATGCCGAATCGTCCCCGGCGCCCTTAGGCAATTGACGCTCAAAGGAAGTGTCGTTCACCTTAATCACCAGCCTGGGCGGCTGGGTGCTGTGCGTATCGACGAAGTCCATCACAAGCTCGCACTCGCCCCCATCAGGCTGTGCTTCCAACCCGAAGACAATCCCAAAGCTGTGACTCTTGCCGCCCGCCCAGCCGTCGGCAGGCCCCGGCTGGATGTAGGGCCAGTCCTGCTTTGCCTCCGATTGGCCCGCAACAAACAACGCCCCGTTGGGGAACGTCACGGAGTACTGGTTGCTCCTGTCCGGCCCAATTGCAAATTCAGCGGTGTTGTTGTCGGCCTCGCCGATCTGCCACAGAACCCTGTCTTCTCCTGCCGCAAGTCCCGCCACAAACAGGCATATCAGCAATACCGAACCCTTGGGTAATTTCGCGTGTTTCATCCTATTTCCTTTCGTTTACCGTGTTGTCTCGGCCATCTGCTCATCTATTACCGAACAGCCGACCGGCAATGATACTCCAGCTTCGTCCGGATGCCAACTTCTTTTCTCGGTTTCCGGGCGCTTGTGCGTCAGCCGCGCCCTGCAGGCAAGGCGGGTAAACCGCCGGGACGCGGACACCCAGCCGTTTGTACTCGGCAACGTCTTTCTCCAGCCGGTCGGGCAGCGCAACCCGGTGAAACACTGCCTTATCGAAAGGCTGCTTCAGGATGGGTCTGTCAAATTGATGGACAATGTTTCCGTCCGCTACTATAATCGTCTCTGCTTTTTGCGTTGTCATCGGAGACACGGCATTGAAGGCCCTGATTTACACGGCGCCATATAGTTTTGAGTATTCGGATTTCCCCAACCCGCAAGTGGGGCCGGACGATGTGCTTATTCGCGTAAAGGCCTGCGGAATCTGCGGTTCGGACGTCCACGGCGCCACCGGCAAAACGGGCAGGAGGCTGCCGCCCTTGATTATGGGCCACGAAGCCGCAGGCGTTGTCGAGCAGGTCGGCGGTAACGTGAAGGGATTTGCGCGGGGCGACAGGGTTTGTTTCGATTCGACGGTTTACTGCAATGAATGCCCGCCTTGCCGGGAAGGGCGGTTCAATCGCTGCCAAACCCGCCAGGTGCTCGGCGTCTCACCGGGCGATTTCAAGAGGCACGGGGCTATGGCCGAATTCGTCGCGGTCCCATGGTGGATCGTCTCGAAAATCCCAGACGATATGTCGTTTGTCCGGGCGGCCCTGCTCGAACCGGTCTCGATAGGTGTCCACGCCGCGAGCAGGGTGCCAATAACGCCGGATGATACCGTCGTGGTCATCGGGGCCGGGACAATAGGGCTTTTTATCATCCAGGCCGCCAAACTGAGGGGGCCGGCAAAAGTAATCGCCGCTGATATCAACGAGTTTCGCCTCGGCATAGCGAAAAAGCTTGGGGCTGATGCCGTTGTAAATCCGTCGCAGACGAATCTTAAAGAAGCAGTTCTCAGTCAGACGGACGGAAAAGGGGCGAATGTTACACTGGAAGCGGTCGGCTATGCTCGAACCTTTAGCGATGCGATTTCCATCACTAAGACCGGCGGATGCGTGGTGGCAGTCGGCAATCTCGAGCCGCGGGCCGAGTTCAATCTGCAGGAGTTAGTCGCACGGGAGCTTACCTTTACCGGCTCTTATGCCAGCAGCGGCGAATTCCGCAACTGCATAGACCTTGTGGCATTGGGCAGGATCGATGTCGATCCCTTAATCAGTGACGTTGTGCCGCTCAGCGAGGGCGCCGCCGCCTTCGACCGCCTCCTCAAGGCCCAGGAGAATCTGCTGAAAATCGTTCTGGAACCATAACGCCTTGTCATGCTGAGTCCCCTGGGGATGAAGCATCTGGGTTGCGGCAATGACATCTATCATTACTCAGACTGCTTGGTTCGCCCAGTCATACCTGCGAAACACTTTGTCATACCTGCGAAAGCAGGTATCCAGTAGTCTGCCGGCTGAGTGGATTCCCGCTTTCGCGGGAATGACACACTGTGCTATATTGCCGTCGCGTAAGGACTTATTGTGCCGTCTTCTTGAAAACTGATCAGTTTGAGTTATTTAGAGACATTGGATCTCGAGGAAGTATAGATGAGCAACCTTTTCGATCTTTCGGGAAAAGTAGCCGTTGTGACAGGGACGAGCAGGGGACTGGGCCAGTATTTCGCAAGGGCACTCGCCGGGGCCGGGGCCGATCTGGTGATTACCAGCAGGAATATCGAGAGCTTAACCCCATTCAAGACGGAAATCGAGGGTTTGGGCAGAGAAGCCCTGCCCGTCAAATTAGATGTGCTCTCGCAGAGCGACATAGAGAATATGGTCCAATCTGCTATTCAGGAGTACGGCAAGATCGACATCCTGGTCAACAACGCCGGCCTCAATATCCGAAGCCCGAGCGCGGCATTCTCCTGGGAGGACTGGGATACGGTGCTCAACACGAATCTCAAGGGCAGCTTCTTCTGTGCCCAGGCCGTAGGCAGGGAGATGATGAAACGCAAATACGGCAGGATAATCAACATCGGTTCGTGCACCTGCGTCTTCGGTATGGAGGGAATTGCCCCATATACCGCCAGCCGGGGCGGAGTCCTGCAAATGACCCGAAGCCTCGCCGCCGAGTGGGGGAAATACGGCATTACCGCCAATGTGCTCGCGCCGGGCTGGTTCAAAACCGCTCAAAACGCCGTCCTGTACGAAAACAAAAAATGGCTGGACTACATCACGGACCGAATCCCTCTCAACCGCCCCGGCAAGCCAAGCGACCTCGACGGCGCAGTTGTTTTTTTGGCGTCAGACGCCTCGCAGTACATTACAGGCCAAATAATCCTCGTTGACGGCGGCTTCACCACCGGAGCTACAAAAGCTATCGTCTGACCGCGGGCCGAGGAATCTATACGAAAAAATTCTACCTCTTTCTCTCTTGTGCTGGTTTTCTGGAACCGAATCTGATATATTCCTTTTGTCGTATAGATTCTCGAACAAGGAGTTTACCAGATGGCCAGAATTACAGGATATATTGAAAAAGATGCGGAAACAGGGCTTTACGTGGCTGTCGTTCCGGGCATTCCCGGCGCGCACACCCAGGCCGAGACTCTCGATGAGCTTCAAAGGAATCTCAAAGAGGTCGTCGAATTATGTCTTGAGCAAATGGACCCAAGGAGATAATAGTGGATTTACGAGGCATTGTGCTTGCCGGCGGGACGGGGTCGCGGCTTATGCCGCTGACGAAGGTTACGAATAAGCATCTGCTGCCGGTCGGCGAAAAGCCGATGATATACTACCCCATCGAGAAGCTGACATCCGCAGGCATTGAGGAAATCCTGATAGTAACGGGCGTCGAGCACATGGGCGACGTCGTCGGCCTTTTAGGCTCAGGGAAGGACTTCGGCTGCCGGTTCACCTACAAGGTGCAGGATGAACCCGGCGGAATAGCCCAGGCCCTGGCGCTGGCCGAGAACTTTGCTGACGACCATCCAATGGTGGTGATCCTCGGCGATAATATCTTTCAGGCCAGTCTCAAGACACACGCCGACAACTTCATCGCTCAGAAAAAGGGGGCGAGAATACTCCTTCAACAGGTCGCGGACCCACATCGCTTCGGCGTTCCCGAACTGGCTGGGGGTAAGGTAATCGGCATCGAAGAGAAGCCCAAAAAACCCAAGTCGAATTATGCCGTTACAGGCATCTATTTCTACGACTCGCAGGTCTTCGAGATTATACGAACGCTCAAGCCTTCGGCTCGCGGCGAGCTTGAAATCACGCACGTCAACCAGGCTTATATCGACAAGGGCCGGCTCCACTACGACATCCTCGAGGGTTGGTGGACCGATGCGGGGACGTTTGAGTCGCTCAGCAGGGCCAACGAGCTCGTGGCGCAGGCCCCGCCGAAATGAG
>DATEBC010000328.1:0-5362 GCA_035288065.1 Sedimentisphaerales bacterium
TTACCGTCGGCAGGCGCCTCCCTTGCGGGTTGGCAACCCGACTTCGGGTACTCCCGACTCCCATCACTTGACGGGCGGTGTGTACAAGGCTCAGGAACACATTCACCGCGTCGTAGCTGATACGCGATTACTAGCGATTCCAACTTCATGCAGGCGAGTTGACAGCCTACAATCCGAACTGGGGCCGGTTTTTTGCGATTTGCTCCACCTCGCGGTCTCGCGTCGCTCTGTACCGGCCATTGTAGCACGTGTGAGGCCCTGGGCATAAAGGCCATGATGACTTGACGTCGTCCCCACCTTCCTCCGGTTTAACACCGGCAGTCCCATTAGAGTCCCCGGCATTACCCGCTGGTAACTAATGGCAAGGGTTTCGCTCGTTAAAGGACTTAACCCGACATCTCACGACACGAGCTGACGACAGCCATGCAGCACCTGTGCAAGTTTCACCCCGAAGGGCAGCTTAATCCCTTTCAGGACAAGCATCCAAGCATGTCAAACCCAGGTAAGGTTCTGCGCGTTGCTTCGAATTGATCCACATGCTCCACCGCTTGTGTGAGCCCCCGTCAATTCCTTTGAGTTTTAGCCTTGCGACCGTACTCCCCAGGCGGCCTACTTAACACTTTTGCTTCGGCCGTGCTGGTGTCAGAACCACCACAACCTAGTAGGCATCGTTTACGGCGTGGACTACCGGGGTATCTAATCCCGTTCGCTCCCCACGCTTTCGTGTCTCAGCGTCAGGACAAGCCCAGTGCACCGTTTTCACTACCGGCGTTCCTCTTGATATCTACGCATTCCACCGCTCCACCAAGAGTTCCATGCACCCCTACTTGCCTCAAGAAAAGCAGTTCGCCAAGCAATTCCTCGGTTAAGCCGAGGGATTTCACAAGGCGCTTGCTCTTCCGCCTACACACGCTTTAAGCCCAGTGATACCGAACAACGCTAGCCACCTTCGTCTTACCGCGGCTGCTGGCACGAAGTTAGCCGTGACTTCCTTTGGGTTGGATCAATGCGCCGAAGCGCACTTTCTTCCCCCTGACAGCGGTTTACATCCCGAGGGACTTCTTCCCGCACGCGGCGTCGCTGCGTCAGGCTTTCGCCCATTGCGCAAGATTCGTTACTGCAGCCCTCCGTGGAGGTCCGGGCAGTGTCTCAGTCCCGATGTGGCGGGCCGACCTCTCAGCCCCGCTACCCGTCATCGCCTTGGTGGGCCATTACCTCACCAACAAGCTGATAGGAGGTAGGCCGCTCCTGTGCCGATAAATCTTTGATCAGATGCCCATCGACACCTGATATTATTCGGTATTAATGCCCCTTTCGGAAATCCCGCACCTATTTCGGAATCTCGGCAGCCGAAAATGGTCCGAGGTTATTATGAATACTTCACCTCAAGACCAGAACCGACGCGAAGATCCCAAAATAGGTGCGGGATGACGCTATCCCAAAGCACAGGGTACGTTACCTACCTATTACTCACCCTTTCGCCACTATCCGGCACAATTTGTAAACAAATAGATACCGGATCGTTCGACTTGCATGTCTTAGCCACGCCGCCAGCGTTCGTTCTGAGCCAGGATCAAACCCTTCAATTTTTATCGTCGAACCCGCCCGAAGGCGGTTTTCGTCGAAAGAAGGCTCAACACTTTCTGGCATACGCACCGAAAGTGCCGAATTGAAAAAAGGTAATTCTTTAAGCTCTCTGCGAGGGGCGTATCCCGCCGCAGGAACTGCACTTTCGCTGCCTATAATTGGCTTAACTGTTGACTTGTCAAAGAACACATTCACCGCTCCACCCCTACCCTGAACATACTATTCTATCGTAAAAGATTAGCTCGTCAACCAAGTAATTCAAAAAAAATGAGATTTTTTGAAAAAAATTTGTCTTTCCCTATCCTTTCCTATTTTACTCTCTTCTATAATGCGACTCGGCTACCCCAAGAAGTATAAGGGAGTGCTTCAAGTCGCTTAAGCGACATAGAAGGCAGGGAACGTAGAACTTGATTTGTAGGTATGGGCTATGGTTAAAACAGGCAAGATAGAGGTCAAGACGAAGGGCAACTGTGATGTAGTTGATATTACGGGGCGGGTCAGCGAGGCTGTGGCCAAATCGGGGCTTGTGGAGGGGACGGTTACTGTCTTCAATGTCGGCTCGACTGCGGGGATAACGACGACGGAATTCGAGCCGGGGCTGGTCAACTACGATATTGAGGCGTTGTTTGAGAGGATTGCGCCGCAGGGTGGGCGCTACGAGCACGAGGAGACCTGGCACGACGATAACGGTCATTCGCACGTCCGTGCCTCGCTTTTGGGGCCGTCCTTGAGCGTGCCGGTTATCGACGGCCAACTGACGCTTGGGACCTGGCAGCAAATCATCTTGGTGGATTTCGATACTCGAGGAAGGACGCGGACTGTTATTTGCCAGATGATAGGCAGCGAGAAGGTCTGAGCGATTGCCTGGATGTCGAATTTCCGTTGAGAAATAGGGTTTTGGGGACAAATAGCCTTGACGAGTGTATTGGAAGAAGGTATATCTTGCAGGGAGAAGGCTTGACCGGATTTGAGGAGTTAGGCTTTATGAAGACCGTCAATCTTAAAATACTGTGCGTTTTGGCGGCTATGTCTATCGTCGGCCTGGGAGGGGGTTGCGATGAGGCTGGCCGAATGGGCGGAAGGTCAAAATTGCTCGATGGCCCAACGGACCTGGGCACAACTATCGGATCATTAGCTGCAATATACTCGCCTGAATCTGTTGCAGTTGAAGGGTATGGTCTTGTGGGCGGGCTGGATGGGACCGGTTCGTCGGAATGCCCGCCGTCGATACGGGCTTATCTGAAGCGGTACATATCCAAACAAGTGCCCGATCATAGGATAAACGTTGACAAGCTTATCGACAGCGTCAACACCGCCGTTGTGCAGGTCGTCGGTCAGGTGCCGTCTTTGGAGGCGAAAGAGCGGCGTTTCGACGTAGTAGTGGGCGCCCTGGCCGGCACGCAGACGACTTCTCTCGAGGGCGGCTGGCTTTACGGAGCGGAGTTGAGAGTCGCAGGAAGGATGGGTGCCGCAGCGATGGCTGTGGGCAACGTGGCCGGGCCGGTCTTCACGGACCCATTCGGCGGTTTGGCGATGAGCAAGAGAATGGGATATGTGCTTGGCGGCGCGGAGGTGTTTGACGATTACAGGATCAGTGTCGTGCTGAAGAAGCCGGTCTTTGAGGTTGCCAATAACGTTCGCAACCGGATAAACGAGCGTTTTGGGTTTGACGTCGCCAAGGCGGTGACGCCGGGCCGCATAGAATTGACAGTGCCTCCCAAGTATGCCGGACAACGGCAGCGGTTCGTATCTTTGGTGGAGGCGACATATATGACGGAAAACCCGGAGATTACGGCCCAGAGAATATCGACGCATATCCGAGAGTTGGCCGCGTCGCAGAACAAATATCCCGGTGAGATAGCTCTTGAAGCCATAGGCAACGAGAGCTTGGGGAAGCTCAGCGTTTTGCTGAATTCATCCAGTGAAGATGTTCGGCTGCACGCGGCAAGGTGTATGCTGAGCCTGGGCGGCGATGAGGCGCTGAGCACTCTGATAGAAATAGCTGTGCGCACAGGGTCGAATCTGCGGGTTGAAGCGCTGGATGCACTTACAGATTATGCTAATCGCAGTGATGCCGCTGCAATATTGCGGAGATTATTGGGTGACAGCGATTTCGGCATCAGAATCGCCGCCTACGAGCGATTGCTGCGTCTTGAAGATGTTTCGGTATCGCGGGAGTCTGTTGGCCGGAGTTTCTACCTCGATGAAGTGGAGGCAAGCCAATACAAAGGAATCTACGTCTCTCGCAGCGGGCAGCCTCGGATTGCACTATTTGGGACGCCGATACGATGCCGGGAGAATGTATTTGTTCAGTCCGAAGACGGCACCATTATCCTGAATGCGCCTCGCGGGCAGAATTTTGTCTCGGTAGTCCGTAGGCAGCCGAGGCTCGGCGCGGTGGTGGGGGATATGAGGAGTTCTCACGATCTTGCGGATATTATTCGGGTGCTCTGCTCCGAACCGAATCCGGACACGAGAAAGGGTAGACAGGTTGGAGGTTTGGGTGTTTCTTATTCGCAGATGATAGCCCTTGTCAAGCAGTTGAGTGACAAGGGTGCGGTGGGCGCCGAGTTTCGAGCCGGGCCAATGCCCAAAATCGGCGTAAATATCAAGAAATAACGAAGCTTCGGCCGATAAGAAGATTGCTTGTTGGTTCTGAGGCGGGTGCGCTTACTTTGTGACAATAATTACCGGACGTTTAGAGCAGGGTAGTAGATGAGACTTGAGAAGGTAGTCCTCAGTGGGTTCAAGAGCTTTGCGGACAAGACGGAGTTCGTCTTTGACTCGCCGATAACGGCGATTGTGGGGCCGAACGGCTGCGGAAAGAGCAACGTTGTCGATGCGGTCAAGTGGGTGCTTGGCGAGCAGAGCGTCAAGTCGCTTCGAAGCGGGCAGATGGCGGATGTGATATTCGGAGGCAGCAGCGGCAGAAAGCCCCTTGGGGCGGCGGAGGTGAGCCTATTTGTCTCCAATCCGGGTGAAGAGGAGGCCAGGCAGTTGGCCATCGAGACCGACCAGGTGCAGATAACTCGAAAGATATATAAGAGCGGCGAGAGCGAATATCGGATAAACGGCAAAACATGCCGGCTGAAGGATATTCGCGAGCTTTTTATGGATACGGGGATAGGGACGCGGGCTTATTCGATTCTGGAGCAGGGGCAGGTCGAATACCTGGTCAGCGCATCCAAGACGGACAGACGCTCGATATTCGAAGAGGCGGCGGGCATCAGCAAGTACAAGGCCCATAAGAATGAAGCGCTTCGCAAGCTCGAACGGACCGAGCAGAACCTTCTTAGGCTTGCGGATATTCTCGGTGAGGTCGCCAAGAGGCTGCGAAGCGTCAAGCTGCAGGCGGGCAAGGCCAGAAATTATCTGGAGTACACAAAGAGGCTTAAGGACCTGCAGGTGAATTACTCGATGGTCGAGTACGCCAGGAATTCCGAATTCCTGCACGGGAAAAATGCGGCTCTTGACGAGGTCTGCGAGAAATTCGGGATTCTCACGGCGGAGGTGGCCAGGCAGGACAGCAGGATCAGTGAATTAGGCGAGAAGATGATAGACACCGAGCACAAGCTCGGCGAGACCGGCAATCGGCTTGTTTCAGTCCGCAGCAAGATCGAGCAGCGGGTCCAGCGAATCGAATTCTTGAGGACGAGGATCGAAGAATCGCAGCAGAGAAAGACGGCCGCTGCCGAGCGAATCGAAAAACTGAACGAACAGAGAAGCGTCTTTGATGCCGACTCAGCGCGGTGCGAGAGAGCTGGCCAATTGCGGC
>DATEBC010000329.1:0-8391 GCA_035288065.1 Sedimentisphaerales bacterium
AATTTCTCAAGAAGACAGAGATCGTTCAAATAGAGAGCGAGGACGGCACGGCGATAGGCGACGCGATTGCGCTGGCCGCCGCGAGACTGAGGAAAGCCGAGGAAGAGATCACCCAAAGAAACGCTCAACTGTCGCAGTCGAATCCCGCCGGGTCGGATGGGGGCGAACAGGCCGGCTTCAAGATTAAGAGCAAGGTTATTCTCCTGCTGACCGACGGGCGCAACAACGTGGGAGAATATGACCCCATCGCCGCAGCGGAACTGGCCAAAGAATGGGGGATTAAAATTTACACGATAGGAATCGGCTCGGGCCAGGCATATACGACTATACAGACCGTTCTTGGAACCTACAGGATGCCCACCGGCCAGAATCTTGACGAGGGACTGCTGAAGGCGATCGCCGAGAAGACCGGCGGCTTCTACAGCAGGGCCGACGATACCGAGGCGCTTCGCAGCATTGTCAAAAGAATAGACGAGCTGGAGAAGTCGCACGTTAAGTCGATTCAATATACGCAGTATGCCGAGCGATTCGGGCCGTGGACGCTCTCGGCACTGACGCTTTTAGCCCTGGAGATATTGGCGGGGTGCACCGTATTTCGCAAAATACCCTGACCGGACGGATAGAATATGAATTTGGGAAATGACAAAGCGTTATGGCTGTTGTTTGCTGTGCCTGTGGCATTATTGCCGGCTTACGTCTGGTGTTTCTGGCGCAAAGGCGCGACGCTGCGAATCCTGGCGGATAACGAGATGCTCAAGAAGATCAATAATTCGGTGAGCATGAAGAAGCAGGTATTCAAGGCTTTGCTTCTGGTTCTTGCGTTTGTGAGCATCGCTCTGGCTCTGACCGAGCCGAAGTGGAATCCGCAGCCGCAACAGATTAGACGCCAGGGCAGGGACATCGCCATACTGTTGGATACGTCGAGATCGATGCTGGCCGAGGATATTAAGCCCAACAGGCTCGAACGGTCGAAAATTGCCATCGGCGACCTGCTTGAGACTCTGCAGGGGGACCGAATCGCCATAGTGACTTTCGCCGGCAACAGTACGGTGAAATGTCCGCTAACTCAGGATTACGCATTTGTGCGTATGGCGTTAGCGGATATATCCACCGAAAGCACCAGCAGGGGCGGAACTGTAATAGGCGACGCCGTCCGAAAGGCGACGACGGAGGTATTCGACAGGCAGAGCCGCGAGTTCAAGGACATCATACTTATTACCGACGGAGAAGAACACGAAGGCGAGGAGAGTTTTCCGGTGCAGGCCGCCGAGAAGGCCGCCGAAGAAGGAATCCGGATTATTGCTATCGGGCTGGGCGATGAAGACCAGGGCGCCCGCATTCCGATCACCGGGCCGGACGGTCGAACGACATTTCTGATGTACGACGGCAAAGAGGTCTGGTCGAAGCTCGCCGGCGATAAGCTGCGGGAGATCGTCTTTCCCACGGGCGGCAAATTCCTGGCAGTCGGGCAGGGAGAGACCTTCAATCTCGACCAGATATACTCCGACCTGATTGCAACAGCGGCAAAACGCGAGCTTGAATCGATGACAATGATGAAATATGATGAAAAGTTTCAGATATTCCTGATGCTGGGAATCATACTGATAATTTGCGAGGCGCTGATAAGTGAGCGAAAGAAGACATAGACCGAGTATTTTGCCGAGGTTGATTGTGGGTGTCGTCATTGCGAGTCCGCCACAGGCGGAGAAGGCCGACGCGCATCTTCCGCCACAGGCGGACTCGAACGGTGGAGATTGCCACGGCCCCAAGTGGCCTCGCAATGACGCCTACAGTCTCGATCTTGCCAGAGCACTGAGCCCGGTATTGGTAATTGCGATGGTCCTGACGCAGGTGGTCTTTGCCGAATCCGCTCGGACCCTGACTCAGCGCGGCAACGAACTATACGCAGACGGCAATTTCAACGAGGCCATCAACCAGTACGACCAGGCCCTGACTGATATGCCTGGGGCGCCGGAGCCAAAGCTCAACAAGGCCAATAGCTACTACCGGCTGGATGATTTGTCCAAGGCGATGGATTTGTACAAGGAAGTTGCGGCGGATGCCAAAGAGATGGACCTGGTCGCAAAGGCGAAGTACAACATCGGCAATTGCTATTTTCAGCAGGGATCTAAGCAGAGGGATTCGGATCTGCAGAAGGCTCTGGACGATTTCAAGACAAGTATTACGTATTGGCGGGGCGTTCTGGATATCGAGCCGGAAAACAAGAAGGCCGCAAAAAACATCGAGGTGGCCCGGCTGACAATCAAGGACATACTCGACCAAATCAATAAGCAGAAGCAGGACCCCAATCAGCCGCAGGACCCGAACCAGTCGCAACAACAGCAGCAGCAGCAGAACCAACAAGGGCAGAACCAGAACCAGCAAGATATGGGGCAGGATCCGAATCGATCTCAGGACCCGAATCAGGCACAGAAGCCGAATCAGGGGCAAGATCCGAACGAGCCGCAAGACCCCAACGAGTCGGATCAGCAACAGCAGCAGAACAAGCAGGAAAAAGAGCAAGAGAGCGTCGCCGCCGACGCCACCGCCCAGGAGATACTTGACAAGGAGCAGCAGCAGAAAGAGCAAAGACAGATCCTCCAGAGAGGACGATATCAAAAAGTCGAAAGGGATTGGTAAGCTTCGGTCTTCCAGCGATGATATGAAACGTGCAACATATATAGCTTTGGTCTGTGCGTTGACAGCCTCGGCGTCAAGCGGGGCTCCGGGGCAGGTGCGCGTTGTTGCTCAGGTTGATACTTCCAGGGATGTCTATGTCGGAGAGAGCTTCGCTTATATGGTCATAATCGACGGCGACAACAAGGCTGGCGAAGTCGATTTGAGCCCTCTGGCGGCCTACAATCCCCAGAGCACAGGCAACCAGGATGTCTCGCAGAGTTCGACGACCATTATAAACAACAAGGTCTCCCGCAGCGTTACAAAACGCTACGTCATGGGCTACTCTCTTACGGCCCTTCAGGCGGGAGAGATTGAATTGCCCCCGGTGACCGTGACGCTCGAAGGAACACGGTACAAAACAAATCCCGTGCGCGTGAATATTCTTGAGCCGGGCACAACGGACAAGCTTGATTTCGACGTTGAGCTGTCCGAGCAGAAGTGCTACGTGGGCCAGCCGGTCATAATGACCGTCAAGTTCTATGTAGCCGCCACGGCGGACGTCGGCGATTTTCAGTTCAACATACCAGCCTTTTCCAATGATTCCTTCTACATCGAAGACCCTGAGATTTCGGATCCGCAGGCAAAGATGTTTCGCCTGCACACGGGCATGTCCGTTGCCGTCAGTCAGCAGCGAGTGACGCATAAGAACGAGAGCTTTACGCTGGTTTCTTTCAGCAAGGTGCTGATCCCGAAGCAGCCCGGCGAGATCGACTTGGGCGTCGCTTCGGTAACCGCCGCCCTTGCAGTCGGGCGGGTCCGGTCGAGAGATCCATTTTTCGATGATTTCGGCTTCTTCGGCTCGCAGAAACAATACAAACGTTATGCCGTCAACGCCAAGCCGTTGAAGCTGACCGTATCGGCCTTACCTGATGAAGGCAGGCCCGCCGGCTTCTATGGTCTTGTCGGTCGATACACGATTGAGGCATCGGCGGCGCCGACGAAGGTCAGCGTCGGCGACCCCATTACACTGACAATCAAGATCGGCGGCAGCAGATATCTAAAGCCTGTTCAATGGCCCGCACTGGAGGAAGTTGAGGAGCTGACTCGGGACTTCAAGCTGCCGTCGCAGAAAGCGTCTCCGGCTGTTCAAGAGGGCTTCAAAACCTTCATTCAGACAATACGGGCCAATAGCGACAAGGTCTATCGCATACCGCCGATCCCGCTATCTTATTTCGATGCGGACCAGGGCAAATACATAGTGGCCCGGACGGCGCTTATTGCCCTTGAGGTTGCGCCGACGAAAATACTGACAAACACCGATCTCGAGGGCATCGACGCCGGCCAAGTCAATAGGCAGGTCGAGGCAATCAAAGAGGGACTCTCTGCAAATTATGAAGGCCCGGACGCCCTGACAAATCAGAGGTTTTCGCCCTTGGCTGCTGCTGTGCACCCGGCTTATCTGACGATTTGGGCCGTTCCCTTGACCGGGCTGATTATAAGCTCGTTCTTGAAGCTCTTGGCGCGCACAAGTCCCGAACAGGTCGCCCGGCGACGCCGACGTATGGCCAAGAGCAAGGCTCTCAAGAAGCTAAAGGCAATTGCCGGCGCAGATGCGCAGCAGCGACCCGCCCCGGGCGGGCTGGTCTCGGCGATGAAGCAGTATATCGCAGATCGATTCGACAAAGTGGCAGGGTCGCTGACGGCGGATGATTGCTGCGAAATCGTAGCCTCCGCGACGAACGACGCACAGATCGCGGCAAAGTGCAAAGACACGATAGCCGCGTGCGAGGCGTCACGTTACTCCTCAGGCGAAGCCGATATTGAGGCGGGGCGTATTGATGAAGTAGCGGGTCTTATTCGCACCATTGAAAAGAAGTCAAGATAATGATTGGCCGAAAAACGTCATGCATATTCATCGGGATTGCTCTATCGGCCTTGGCTGTCTGTGCGAAGGCTGACCTGCCGAAGGATCGGCTTGACGACCTGCTCGACCAGGCGAGCCTGGCGTTCAGGCAGGCAAATTCAACGACCGACAACGAGGAGGCGGAGAAACTGTATGAAAAGGCGATACTGAGCTACGAGAAAATTATCAATGAGGGTCGAATACAGAACGCCAAACTCTTTTACAACCTCGGCAATGCCTATTTTCTGAAGGAGGATATCGGCAAGGCGATTCTGAACTACCGCCGCGCCGAGAAACTCGACGGCGCCGACGCGGATATTCGCAAGAATCTTGAGTTTGCGCGGAGCCGCAGGATAGACAAGATCGCTCCCAAAACGCAGGAGCGTGTGCTGGAGACACTATTCTTCTGGCATTATGACCTTTCCCTGCGAACAAGATTCATTCTTGCCTGCCTTTTCTTCGCAGCGGGCTGCATTTGCGTTACTGCGATGATCTGGCTCGGCCGTACCCGCCGCGGCGGGCCCACGGTCGCTGCGGTGATCGCCGCAGGCTTGATGCTGTGTTTCGCTGCCTCAGTTGCAGTCGAATCGCGCCGCGCAGAGGCAGTTGTGTGCGGCGTAATCACGGCGCAGGACGTCACTGCCCGCCAGGGCGACGGACAAGGCTATCCGGAAAGCTTCAAGGACCCGCTACATTCAGGCACCGAGTTTGACCTGCTTGAGCATCGTCCCGGATGGCTGCATATAGAACTGCCCGACGACAGTGACGGCTGGATACCCGACAACTGCGCAGAACTGATCTGACCGGTCAACGAGTCCTTGGCGCCTGATTTCATCGATCCCGCTACTACCAGGCAGTGAGATTGCTTCGTCGTCTCCAGAGGACTCCTCGCAATGACAATTTGCGACTTTCAGGTGTCATTGCGAGGCCCGTGGGGCGTAGCCCTGCAATTGGTTATTCCCCTACGGGCGCGGACACTCTGGCGAAACGCACGGCCAAGCCCCATGGGCTCCACGTGGAGATGACCGTGCCACTTCTCAGACACGCTGTTAGTATTCTCGTTTTGTAATGATGCCGGGCTGAGGCACGGGATACCTGCCGTGGGCGTCGGCATGCAAGGGCGCAGACGAATCCATCGTCAACTTGTCCAGA
This sequence comes from Sedimentisphaerales bacterium, assembly GCA_035288065.1. GTDB lineage: Bacteria > Planctomycetota > Phycisphaerae > Sedimentisphaerales > Anaerobacaceae > JAFGCD01. The sequence goes on from DATEBC010000329.1 coordinate 5,675, forward strand.
TCCGGCGCCATCTCGTGGTCGCTATTAAGGATCTGGTCGTAGGTGATTTCCTCGCCGGTGTGCGCAGCCATACGGCCCATGCTCGTCACGAGGCTGGCTTTGGCGCCGCGCTCGGCCTCGTTGTAGGGCTTGTCGCCGCGGATGGCGTCCACCAGGTCGTTCCATTCGTTCTGATAGGGATTACTCTGGTCCTGTTCGACCTTGGATTCCCAGATCAGGTTCGACTTCTCCGGATTCTGGCCCTTGTGAATGCTGGAGGGCATTCCACAGTCGCCGCTCCTTGAGACAATCGCTATGCCTTTGCTGCCGTGGGCGTAGCTGGAGTAAATCTGTTTGCAGCCATCGATGCAGCGTCCGTCCATGAGAAACTTGGTACCGTCGGGGTACGTGTATTCCACCGAATAGGTATCGAGATTCTGGTCCACGTAAGTAACGCCTTCGGGACTCTGTCGATAATGGCGTCCGCCAAGGGCCTGGGCCTTGATCGGCCAGGCGTTCTTCATCCAGCATAGATGATCGATTACGTGGATATAAAAGTCGCTGTAGTTGCCACCGCTGGCCCAGATGAAACTGTGGAAGCGCTGCACCTGGTAAAGCAGATCGCTGATATCGGGCGGCTTGGGCGGCGAGGAGAAGAATCCGATCGGTCCGTGCATGCGATAGCCGCGCTGCAGAATGATTTCGCCGATTTCGCCGTCCTGTATGCGTTTGGCCAGCTCCTCGAGCGCTCGGCTGTGCCGGGACATCAACCCCACTCCCACCTTGAGATTTTTCGCTGACGCCTCTTCGGCGAGCTTGAACATCCGCCGACTGGTCGGGCCGTCCACAGTGACGGGCTTTTCCATAAAAACATTCAGGCCCTTCTTGATTGCGTAGGTGAAATGCACCCAGCGGAATGCCGGGGGCGTTGCGAAGATGGCAACGTCGCCGGGACTGAGGCAATCCATCGCTTTCTTGTAAGCATCGAAGCCGACGAACTTGCGATCCTCCGGGACATCCACCTTGTCGGTGTGCATCTCTTTCAAATTCTCGTAACTGCTCTTAAGGCGATTCTCGAAGACGTCCCCCATGGCAACGAGCTTGACAGGGCCGTTCTTGACGGACATTGCGTCCGAGGCGGCGCCTGAGCCTCGGCCCCCGCAGCCTATCAAGGCCACCTTGATAGTGTTGCTCTGCGCCGCATACATGCGCGGAGCGGCGGCTGCAACAAAAGCCGATGCGGCGGCGATCCGACCGGCGTCTTTCAAAAACTCACGACGCGAAGCGCTTATGTTGGTAATCTGGCTCATGACAGGTTTTCTCCTAACTGAATGGTTTCAACTTTCAATACACGTTTGCATCCGTGAACAGCTATTGTCCTTCGGCCTAAACGTTGTACAGGCCGGACTATTCACTATCATAACCATCGCATGCCACTTTACAAGCATCTTTTTCACGTCGTCACCAGCGGAAGAAGCGGTAGGGATCATCCCATTCTTCAGGCTCGTCCAAGTAGAAGCCCTGCAACCACCGGCCCGGTTCATTGTTTTCAACCGGCTTTGAGAAGCGGGTCAGCAACGGCGTTTCGCCGCTTACACCCAGGTTGGCCAGGATGCGAGTTACGAGAAAGCCGGCGCGCCGGAATGTTCTCTTTAGCCCGAAGTTCTTTCGGTACTCGAACTGCCACGGGGCCAGTTGACATAAGACCAGGTTATTGCCGGAAGCGACGGCGAGCACACCGTCGCCGACGATCTCTGCGCCCCCGGAGACAAGCGGGATCGTGCGGGGGTCGCGGTTATGGACGTCCGCCGGCCCGACGCCCGCCAGGGGCGAGTTTGCCACCTGCGGCTCGAAGTACGCTTTGATGTGTTCGGCGTGATTTATCGAAACCTTGAAAGGCAGGATGGCATCGGCATCTTCCTGCGTTAGGCCGACGGCCAGCAGGCGCCCACCCGCCTTCAAGAACTCGCCAACCGCCTGCCTGTGCGCCGCGAGACCCTTGCAGCCCGGCCCGATGATTAACACCTGGTCTTTCTTCAACTCGCCGCCCTCGTAGGCGGCGGGCCGGAGCCCCGCTGCATCGAGGTGTGCTCTGCCTGCCGGTTCGCCGATGTAAAGCGCGTCCCGCCGGGGCGACGGCTTCCACGCGCCGACGTATTCGAGGATGTTTGCAGTCAGTATCTGGGCCGCAGGATCGGTTTCCGTGCGTCCAGTGACATCCATCTGGCAGAAGAGCACCATCCCTTTGCCCTGTCGGCACTCCAACAGCGGGCTGTACTGCAGGCTGAAGCCGCCGTCAACGATGGGCAGGAAGTCGCCGCACGCGGGCTTTTCGATGAGCACGGAGGCGACGTTGCCGCGGCAGCCACAGCGCCATGCGCGGGTCACCGGCATACCGCACCAGGTCACTGTTGGGGCACCGTTGAACTTTGGGTTCAGCTCATACTCCAATCGCGGCGGAAGGATGGTCGCCTCGCCGCGCCAGTCCCTCAGGTGTTCTGTCTGAATTCCGGCCAGGGCCGGATGATCCGGCACTCGGCGGAAGACGTTCCGCAGGCCATACTCCGCGACTCGAAAGCCGAAACGCCTCTCCAGCACGTCCGGCGTCTGCTCGAAGAGGAGCACTTTGAGGCCGTCGCGCACGCGGCCAATATCCGGTGCCGGTCCGTCCACTGTCAGCGCGGCTTTGCCGACAATCGGCACATCGTACGCTGCGACGTTCGCCGTCGCATCCACAA
>DATEBC010000330.1:0-2738 GCA_035288065.1 Sedimentisphaerales bacterium
GCTTTCTGCAGTTCGCAATTGCCGAATAAGACGCAGCATCTTTCTTTTTCGGGGATGTGCATCGAGCAGGGGAATCTGGCGCAGCCTTCCCGCTGGGCACAGGTCAGGCAGGCGTGGGGATGCTTGGCCAGAATCAGGGACAGGCGGTCCTGTCTATAGTTTTTAGCTTCAGGAGTGCCGGTGCGGACGACCATCCCTTCGGCTACAGGAGTGTTGCAGGCGCGGAGCAAGTCTTTCTGGCCTTCTATGTTTACCACGCAGAGCTGACAGCCTTCGTATTGCAGGTCGGGGCGTTTGTTTTCGATGCGGACTGCGCTTCTGTAAACGGCTTCGGCCGGTTTGGCAGATTTTACTGGAGGCAGGTCGGGGTGAGCGCAGATGTGGGGAATGTAAATGCCGGCTTGCCGGGCGGCATCGAGGAGCGTCGTTCCCTCGGCGGCGCTGACCTTGATGTCATCGATAGTCAGATTGACCATAATAAGTCTCGGGGAAATAAGACTACTTCTTCCCGTAGGCAATCTTCCAGCCGTCGGAGAGGGAGATTGCCCCCGGCTCGCAGGCAAGGACGCAGGGGGATGCTTTCTCTCCGTAGCCGGGCTGGCAGGGAGCGCAGCTATAGCGTATCTTCTTGCGCTCGGCCATTTTCACTTTGGCCATTTGTTCGTCGGCTAGCGGGTCTTACTCGTTTTCACCCACCTCCAGTATCCGGGGCGGGCAGACAGCGACGCACTTGCCGCAGGCGTTGCACTTGTCGGTATCGATGGCGATAAACCAGTCGCCGGAACCGTCCTTGAATCCGAAATTAGCTATCATTTCACGTTAGCCTTGCACCTACGGCAGGTGTTGCGATTATCTTCTCGGTGCGATCGTTGCTTGTTATTGTGAAGCCTTCCTGACGCTCTTGGCCCGGCCTCTTTCCAGCATAGCACCGGCGAAGAGAGCCGCGCCCAGCGCCCCGGCTATCTGGGTATCGAAGGGCAGACCCTTGGCGCGCATTGTAGCGTCGTGCCAGACCAGTTCGGCGGCTTTAATCTTTAGCTCGCTTTCCAGTCTCCTGACCACGCCGATGTTTTTGGCGATGCCGCCCGTGATGGCGAATTTCTCCTCGACGCCGAGCCTGTTCAAAAGTTCGACGATGCGGTGGGCCATTGCGGAGCAATAGGCGGCCATAATATCGTTCTCCGGCACGCCCGCCTGCAGCAGGCTGACCACCTCGCTCTTGGCAAAGACCACGCAGGTGCTGCTTATCATTTTGGGTTCCTTCTCAATCTTAAATGAGCGCTCGCCGATTTCCCAGACCGGCACGCCGATGAGGTCGGCAAAAACCTCCATACCCCGTCCCGTGCCGGCGGCGCACTTATCGTTCATCATAAACTTGAGCACCTTACCCTTGTCATCGGTGCGGATGGCTTTGCAGTCCTGTCCGCCCATATCGAGAACTGTTCTGACCTCCGGCCCGTACATAAAATTAGCCCCGCGGGCGTGACAGGCGATTTCGGTTATCGTCTGCTGGGCCATCGGTACATTGACCCGGCCGTAGCCGGTGCCGATGCACAAATCGAGATTATCCACGCTCGCCCCGCCCGTGTGTTCCAGAGCCAGATTCATCGCTTTGACAGCGCTCTCAGGGCTGTCCGAGCCGGTGCGGGTGCTGCTGTAAGCGTAAAGCTGATTATCGATAACGACGACCGTCTGCGAGCTGACCGAGCCGATATCGACGCCCGCCGTGATGAATTTGCCCTTCTTCCAATCTATTTCCGGGTTCACCCAGGTCGATTCCGGCCATCTCCAGAAATCCACTTTTTTGGTAGCTTCAACCATCGGTTTTCCTCCTGGGCAGTCATACGCTATCGCGGAAATTGCTTAATAACCGCTCATGGTGAGCTTGTCGAACCATAGCGGTTTTCGAAATTCACCCTTCGACAAGCTCAGGGTGAGCGGGTTAAGGGCATTATTTGTTGTTCTCAAACACCTCTATTAGCCTTCCTTAACCGTTTCTTTTTCCAGGACTTTGGCTTCCACCTTTTCTTCTGTGACGCCGGCAGCCGCTGCAGTGGCGGCGCCGAGCGCGCCGATGTAATCAGGGTCGGCCGGTACTTTGATATCTAGCTTGAGTTCCCGCTTGAGCGATTCGATAAAGCCGATATTCAGGGCGACCCCGCCCACCATTACGATATCGTTATTCAACCCAACGATGCGGGCCACCGAGCCGATTCTTCCGGCGATGGCGTCAAGCACGGCCCGGGCGATATCCGGCTTAGCCGTTCTCTGGTGAATCAAAGAGACGACTTCCGATTCGCCGAAGACAGCGCACTGGGCGTTCATCGGGATTGCCTTGGTGGACTGCTGCGCCAAGCTGCCGATTTGCTCGACGGGCGTTTCCAGCGCCCGCGCCATCGAATCCACGAAGGCGCCGGTGCCGGCGGCGCATTTTTCATTAATAGCGAAATCGAGGACTTTGCCACCGCCGCTAATTTTGATTGCCCGTCCCTCTTCGGCGCCGACATCGATGACAGTTCTTGCCGAAGGTATAAGACATATCACGCCACGACCGTCGGCCGCCGCATCCGGAATGACGCCGTTGGCAAAAGCCGCCCGCTGGCCGGAACTCCCCGTGGCGACCACCCGTTCGATATCGCTTCTCTTCAGCCCTGCTTGTTTCAAGACCTCATCGTAGAGTTCTTCGGCGGCTTTGGCTTTATTGATTCCCGACGGCGCTTTGGCTTTGGCTATCACCT
>DATEBC010000331.1:0-5129 GCA_035288065.1 Sedimentisphaerales bacterium
GCAGGCTACCTCGAGCAATTCGGCTGTGGAGATGAGCTTGACTTTGTCCACCTGGCATGTCTGGCCCGCTGCTGGGCCAATGTCTGTGAATCCCAAAACACTTCTATCGACCCAATTCTGCGCGAAGCTATTCTCCGGCACATTGAAACGCACAGATGTCCCGACGGAGGCTATAGCGACTCCGGCAATGCTCGGCAAGGCACGGCTTATGCGTGTTTTCTCGCTCTGGGGGCATACCAGGATTTGAATACGGATATGGAAAATGCCGCCGCTCTGGCCGAGGGCCTCAAAGCCCTTAGGACGCCGGACGGCGGCTATTCCAACGACCCGGCCCTGAAAATCGGAGCGACGCCGGCGACAGCCGCGGCACTGACCATCCTGCACTATCTCAATCAGCCCATCGACGATCAATCCATTTCCTGGCTGCTTTCGCAGCTTCACCCCAAAGGCGGCTTCGTCCCGTGGCACGGGCTTCCAGCCCGTGAGATCACGGCCAAGCCTGTCCCGAGCACAGTCGAGGGAATGGCCGTGCCACACGCAGGCAGCTACGGTATTCCAGATTTACTATCCACAGCCACTGCGCTGCACGCATTGGCGCTGGCAGGCGTTTCAACAAAGAAGATAAAAGAGAATTGTCTCGATTTTCTCGACAGCCTCTGGAGCGCCGAAGGGGCATTCCGCAGCAGTTGGGCCGACCCGACTTTCGATTGCGAATACACTTACTACGGCCTGTTGTCACTCGGACATCTCAGCGGGAGCGTTGGAGAATAGCAATGACAAGTATTGACGAAGCTGCTCTCTCCAGGACGCTCAAGGCCCTCAAAGTACGATTGGTCCGGGCGAGAAACTCGTACGGTTTTTGGGAGGGCAGACTGTCCGGCAGCGCCCTTTCCACCGCTGTAGCAGTTTTTGCCCTCGCGCTGGCTAATAAGCGCAAATACGCCTCGCTGATTAACAAGGCAGTCGCCTGGCTCATCGACAATCAAAACTCCGACGGCGGATGGGGAGATACGGTCCGAAGCATCAGCAATATCAGCACAACGATGCTCTGTTGGTCGTCGATGACTGTCGCCGAGCCGTCGGCCCGCGTCAATGAAGCCGTCGCGAAGGCCAAGTCATGGCTTGCAAACCTCGCCGGAAGTGTCGATGCGGATACTCTCGCCGATGCAGTCAACCAACAGTATGGCCGGGACCGAAGTTTTTCTGCGCCCATTCTTGCCATGTGCGCCCTCGCCGGCAGACTGGGCGACTCAGAGCAAGCCTGGAAAAGAGTCAAGCCTTTGCCTTTCGAACTGGCGATGCTGCCGCACCGCTTATATAGTTGGCTGCGATTGCCGGTCGTAAGTTATGCCCTGCCCGCCCTAATCGCGGTAGGACAGGCGCACTACCATCATCGAACACCGGCCAACCCCGTCACAAGACTTCTGCGCCGACTTTCGCTCAAGAGAACTCTCAAAGTCCTGCAAAGCATCCAGCCGGAAAACGGAGGCTTCCTCGAAGCCACGCCGCTGACCGCCTTCGTCGTAATGAGCCTGGCTGCCTCCGGACAGAGGGACAGCGAGCCAGTCCGCAAAGGCGTCGAGTTCCTCCTCAAATCGGCGAGAAACGACGGCAGTTGGCCGATCGATACCAATCTGGCCACCTGGGTCACGACTCTGTCTGTAAATGCCCTGGCCGCCGGCGACGATTTCGAGCAAATACTTCCGCCCAACGAGCGCGACAAGATTCGGCGAATGCTGCTCGACTCGGCCCTCGGGGCTGAGCACCCTTACACGCACGCGGCCCCCGGCGGATGGGCCTGGACCGCCCTACCCGGCGCGGTCCCCGATGCCGACGACACCGCCGGCGCACTGATAGCCCTGAAGAACCTCGGCCCTTCGGACGAGAATGCCGCCAAGGCCGCTGCTGCCGGGATTGAATGGCTTCTGGGAATTCAAAACAGCGACGGCGGAATACCGACGTTCTGCCGAGGCTGGGCCAACCTGCCCTTCGACCGCAGCGCGCCGGACCTCACAGCGCACGCATTGGCGGCCTTCGCAGCATGGTCTGATTCGGCGCCGGAGCCGTTGCAAAGACGGATCGATGGGGCCGTCAAAAAAGGACTTGACTATCTAAAACAAGCTCAAAAACCGAACGGGGCCTGGGTCCCGCTATGGTTTGGAAACCAGCACGCGCCGAACCAGGAGAATCCGGTTTACGGCACGGCCAGGGTTACGCTGGGTCTGCTTCGGCTGCCTCGGCATCTTGTCTCTGCGCACGCAGAAATGTTGACAAGGGCTGCCGAATGGCTTCTGTCGGCTCAGAATCCGGAGGGGGGATGGGGCGGCGACAAGGCCGTTGCATCATCTATTGAAGAAACGGCCCTGAGTGTAGATGCCCTCGCAGAATACATCCGCCACTTCGGCGCTGCTGCATCACCGGCTGCACGGTCGGCTGTTTCACAAGGAGCCGCCCGGCTTGTCAACCAAGCGCAGACCGACGCACCGATGACTCCTTCGCCGATCGGCCTTTATTTTGCGAAGCTCTGGTACTTCGAGGAACTCTATCCGCTGGTCTTCGCGGTATCCGCCCTGCAGAAGGCCAAGAACCTTTGCTGAGGGTGTATTAGCCACGGTATTGTGTCTGAAGACCTGCGGTAGAACCGCAGGCTAAATAGTTCCTGTTGTGGAAACAGTGTTTGTCATTCCTGCGAAGGCAGGAATCCATTTTTTCGGCCTGGACCCCTGCTTTCGCAGGGGTGACATTGACGATTTCGGCTTTCCGCAACAGAAACTAAATACTACTGAAGCGCTCCTTGGAATTTGTCGGCCGGCATAGTCCCTTGCTTTATGCGACCAACGAATATGGTATAATCGCCCTGCCTGATTCGCAGTGCTTTTTAAGTGAGACGATATGAAAGACAGATTTGACGTTATCAAAGCCGCGTTCTCGCGGACGTGCCTCGGCATACTTGTTTGCCTTTTGCTGATTCTTATTGCGCCAATCGACGCCGCCGGCGCCGCAGAAGCAGGAAGGAGGGCGCAGACCTCACTCAATAGGGTCCCTTCGCCGCGAACGGCTTTGAATCTTAAAGATATCCCCTTCAAGATCGTCTATGAAACTTACCGCAGGACCGACGATAAGTACAACTGGGAGCTGTTCATGATGAACGCGGACGGCTCCGGGAAGGTCAATCTCACCAACACGCCCGACCTCGACGAGATGTATCCCCACGTCTCGCCCGATGCGACGAAGATATCTTTTGTTGTCGATGAAGGCACAGGACGAGATAAAATCCGAAACGTCTATTATAAAATCAGAAGCGTCTATTATATGAACATCGACGGGACCGAGAGGGTCAAGGTGGCCCGCAACGCCCGCGAGCCTTGCTGGGGCCCCGACAGCAAAAAAATCGCCTATTTGAAGGGCGAGTTCGAGCGATACAGCACCCGTGAGTACGCCACGTCGGAGCTTCTGATTTACGACATCGAGACCGGCGAGCACAAACTGCATCCGAATAATGAGCTGGAGCACATTTACGCCATCTGCTGGTCGCCCGACGCCAAATGGCTCCTCTGCGCCGTCCAGGGGAACACGCATTATAGCGACACGATCCTCGCCTTCGAGGCCGATGGGACGAAGGTCTTCGACCTCGATAAATGGGCAGTCAAGGGGTGTCGCCCGGATATCGGCCTTGACGGCAAAATGCTCGCCTGGGGCGAAACCGACTGGGAGATGTGCCTGGGCGATCTCGACCTCAACTCGCCCGGCGGGCCGAGGGTGGACAATGTGCACTACGTCTTCGGCTGCGTCCGCGAGGCGAAGATTTATCACTTCGATATTTCCCCGGACGGCAAGTGCCTTGCCTTCAGCTACGGCCCGGAAAGAGGAGGCCAGCAGGTCGGCGGAAAGGCCAAAGGCTGGAACATCTGCATCGCAGACCTCAACGGAACGTGGGTAAAAATCACTACCGACGGAAACCACAACAAAGAGCCCGACTGGGTCCCTATCCCATCATCAGCCACATCATTAGCCACGAAGACACCAAGACACTAAGATCTATGTGGCGCAAAGGGTACAGAGACATAGAAAGATAAATGCCCAGGAATGTGGTTTCGTTGCTAACTTATGTAAGGGCGATGTCGATTTGGAATCCCGGCATGGTTTTGTTCATTTGAACATTCGAGTTTTGAATTTGCCTCGGATTTCGAGCTTTTGCTCCACGTATCCAACCAATCTGAGTCAATCTGTGAGAATCTGCGAAATCTGTGGTTACTATCCCGCGTTGTAGATTGTCCCTCCGCCTTCGGCATACTCTCGCAGGACCGCCGCTGCTTCTTCTCGCAGGACGTCCCTCACAACGGTTATCCCGCGCTGCTCCAGCGGGTGGGCCCAATTTGCCGGCTTAGGCCCTTCATCGAATCCGATACTGCGGGCATCCTCATCCCGCGCCCCGCACACAAGACGTGACACCCCCGACCAAGGCACAGCTCCGAAGCACATCGCGCAAGGCTCGGTCGAAGTCACCAATTCGTAATCCTCTTTGCCGCCGTAGCTGAGATCATACCGGCCCAGGGCCTTCTGCGCCAAAGCGATAGCGACGATCTCTGCGTGGAGCACCGAGCAATTACTGGCCTCAACGATATTCACCCCTAAAGAAATCAGCTTGCCGTCACCATCAAACACGCCCGCCCCAAAAGGCCCGCCAGTCCCCCGCCGAACGTTTTCCCTCGAAGCCCCAACAACAAACCCCATCCGCTCCTCAACTGAAGAAAACACCGCCTCCCCCTCCCCAACAAACCCAGAAACCCAATCCGGCAATCTAAACCGCAATTCCATTCCTACTTGCTCCCACCTGTACGACACGGCTGAATGACCTGCTGCTATTGCACGCTAAAGTTAATATGGAGCTTGCTGGATTCCCGGGTGATGACCTTCAGCTTGAGATTTCCCGTGGCGTTCTGTAACGTTGTGAAGACACGACCTTCGTCCTTTCCGGTAGGCCCACTCACATAAACCGCTGCGCCCAGAGGGCAAAGCTCAATTTCCTCGACCGTCGGGCTATATGCTTCGGCTCGCAGCCTTGGAATTGGGTAGAGTGCCTCCAGTTTGCAGTGCAGAAGGGTAACGTATCTATCGTTCTCGAGTCT
>DATEBC010000332.1:0-3178 GCA_035288065.1 Sedimentisphaerales bacterium
TGCTGCTGCTTTGTCGATAAGAATGTCGCAGGCAGGCAGAAGGAATTGCTCAAGGCCATGCATCGGGGCGCGCTGCTTGCCGCCGAAGTTGGGCAGATTGATGAAATGTTGACGGAATTATCGGACAGGAGCAGTGCCGCGGATTCAACGGCCCGCAGTGATGGGCCGCCGGCAGGTGCGACATCGAGCTTTTTCAAGGATGAGTTTCTTATCACAAAAGATGAGATGAATGCCTTGCTTGGAGCTTAGATAAATGGGTTTTGATGAAAATGAGGAGCGGTCGGTGGAAAACGCCGGAAGAATTCTGCTGACGGGCGATGTTGGCAAAGCCTTCGTCGATGCCGGCGATATCGGGCCCGATAGCTGCGAAATCAGGCCCAATATGCTCGATGCGATCGATGCGGCATCGAAAGGGGAATTTGAGGTCGTTGGCGTGGTGATCTGCGGCCTGTCCGGCCGTTTGCGCGGCGCCCTGCGGGCGATCCGAAAATCCTGCGAGGCTAAGATTGTCCTCCTTGCTCAGATGCCCCATGAACCGCAGGCGATAGAGTTGATCGCCGCGAAGCTGGCCGATGACTACTTGATATGCCCAATTCGGTTTTCGGCGTTGGCGTTGCGAGTGCAGGAGTTCGGGCGTGCGTCGAGCGTCGCCCCTTCGGCTTCGCTCAGGGCAGGCTTGCCGGCGACGGCTAAACCTGGGGTGCGGGTGAATGCTGCGGCGGAAAGGACCAGGCATCTTGAGAAGCTGGCCACAGAGGATGACCTGACGGGGTTGAAGAACCGAAGATACATTTGGGAGTTCGCCAGGCAGATTATTCGACGAGCGGAAAGCGCCGGCGGGCGGATAACCCTGCTTGTCTTCGACGTCGATAATCTGAAACACTACAACGACCTCTACGGTCATCTGGCCGGCGATTCGATACTCAGGCAGGCCGCTGTCCTGATTCAACGATGTTGCCGAGCACACGATGTCGTCGGCAGGATCGGCGGGGACGAATTTGCCGTCGTCTTCTGGGACGATCCGAGGCGAAACAAGCCCCTGGATGACAGCGAGAGACGCTCGGCAAGAGCGGACCATCCGACCGAGGCCATCTCCATTGCCAAACGATTTGTCAGAGAGCTGGGCAAGGCCGAGCTCCACTTGCTCGGCCCCGACGGCAAAGGCGTATTGGCGATTAGCGGCGGGCTGGCCAGCTATCCCCGCGACGGCTCGACGATAGAAGAGCTATTCGAGCAGGCCGACAGGGCCCTATTGGATGCAAAACGCAGCGGAAAGAACAGAATATACCTGGTCGGCAAGCCTCAAAGCGACATAGCGGATATCGAGTGACCGTATCTCCTATTAAGAGCCTGTAACAAAATGAGGTCTCACACGCCTTTCGTTCTCTGGATTCCCGCTTTCGCGGGAATGACACAGGGGAAGTTTTCATTTTGTTAGGCGCTCTAAGTATCGGGTATAGCGTGTGTGGCAAGCCGGCTGCCGGCGCGCGCATTTCGCCGTCCCTGTGCCGGCAAGTAAGATCAACGCAAGCTGATGCTCAATCATAAGACTTGTCATTGCGAGGCCCCTTGGGGGCCGTGGCAATCTCCGGCTTTCGATAAGGTGTGAAATTCCCGCATCGAGTATCTGCGCCTCTGGCCGATTCACAATGCCCCCCAATTCGTCCTTGAGAAATACGCGCCGCAACAGCGAGAAATATGTCAAATAAGTCGTTGACGGCCACTGGTGATAACGTAGAATGTTTTTGGAATTATCAGTAGTCTGTGCATTTTTGAGTTTTCAGGAAAGGATATAGATCATGTCCACGAATAAGGCTATGAATAAGCCTGTCGCCGGCGCAGCAGTAGGTGCGGCGCGCACCAAAGCCGTTACTGATCTGATCGAGAAGATCAAGGACAGCAATCCGGAGGTTCGGACAAAGGCCTGGCTTGGGGCCGGCGAGGTCGGCTGGCCGGCGGTCCCGGCGCTGGCCGAGGTGATGGCCGATGAGAATCTCGAAGTGGCCCGCGCAGCCAAGCGCGCCCTCTGGAAGATAGTGCGGCACGCAGGGCGGCCCGGAGCCGATGAAGAGAGGCAAAGCGTCGCGGCGCATCTGAGCAGGCTCCTGGCCGACGATAGGCCCGTTGCCGTGCGACGAGAAGCCCTCTGGATGCTCTCCGAGATCGGCGAAAAAGAGCTAATCAAGCCGATTGCAGGCTTACTGACGAACAAGGAGCTTCGTGAGGATGCCCGCATGGTCCTCGAGCGCATCGGCGACAAAGCCTCCGTCGCGGCGCTGGAGGCAGGCTTCAAAACCGCCCCAGAAGAATTCAAGCTTAATTTGGCACAATCAATTCGCAAGCGCGGCAAAAAGGTCCGCGGGTATGAGTGCATCAAGCTCGTCCCAACGAAGCAGACAGCCGTCAAGGCATTGCCCAAGTGAATCTGCGGCGATCCCGGATTTGCAATTAAGAGAAGCGATTGAGCACCTTAATCTCCAGCGACCAACTGAAACTGAAAGGTGATAAGAATTATGAAACCGATAAACAAACTCAGCAGACGAGAATTCCTTGCCGCCGCCGGTGCTGCAGCAAGCGTCCCGTATTTTGTTCCGGCGAACGTATTGGCCAAGGCTAATCGTCCCGGCGCCAACGAGCGCATAGTAACGGCCCACATAGGTGTCGGCGGTATGGGGGGATACCATCTCAATGATATGAAGGACCGTATGAACAAGGGCGAGGTTGCGATTGCGGCGGTTTGCGACGTGGATGAGAATCGGCTTGCCAAGGCCGTTATGACCGCCGGGCCCGGCGTGACGCCTTATCGCGACTACCGATATGTACTCCAGCGAAAAGATATTGACGCGGTCGTAATCGCCACGCCCGACCACTGGCACGGCGTGCAGACGGTCCACGCGGCTGAATGCGGCAAGCATGTCTATGTCGAAAAACCCGCCTGCTGCACTATCGAAGAGGGCAAGGCGATGATGGCCGCGGCCAAGAAGAACAAGGTCTCGGTCCAGGTCGGCTCACAGGGACGCTCTCAGCCGGAAGCCTACCTGGCGCATAGATACCTCGTCAACGGCAATATCGGCCATATCAACCGCGTCGATTGCTTCCACTACCCCAGCCCCGAGGACAATAATCCAGTGCCGGATAGCAACCCGCCGGATGAATTGGATTGGGACTTATGGCTCGG
>DATEBC010000333.1:0-3126 GCA_035288065.1 Sedimentisphaerales bacterium
CTCGCCGGATTTATCCGTCCCTGCGGGGGCGTAACGAGAGAAGATGAGCTTTCCTTTTACGCAATTCAATGCCTTGATATTGCCGGCGTCGATGGGCATCTTGACAATGCGTCGCTCGAAGCCGTCGAAATCGATCTTGACCGGCTTGGGCTTATCCTTTTCGTCTTTGCCGGCTTCCTTCTCGCCGTTCTTCTTGCTTTCTTCGGCGGATTCTTCTTTGTTCTCAGTGTCTTTGTCGGGCTTGGCTTCTTGCGATTCTTTATTGTTCTTTTTTTCTCCGTCCTTTTCTTTATCGGTTTTTTCCATGTATTCTTCGTCGCTTCTGGGGGCGGTTGGCGAGCCGACGTCTCTTCGCAGCGTAGCGGCGTAAATCTCTATCGAGTTGGGGTATATCCAAGTGTTGTCCATATCGCCATAAACCGGTTCGAAGGCTCGCTTGGAGCGGAAGAAGAGGTAGTCGCCGTCGGGGTCGAAGACGGGGTCGTCGTTGTCATAGTAATCTCCGGTTGCCTGGCGGGTCTTTTGCTCGTTCGCATCGTAGATCATAATTGCCCGGTTGCGGTTGGGCATTGTTTTGGCGTATGCGAGCCATCGGCTGTCGGGCGACCACGAGTACGAGGACAATCTGGTCCATTCATCCTTGTCGATGAACTTGGGCTGGCCTTTTTCGACCTCGACGATGAAGAGGCTGCCTGTCTTGTCGGTGAAGGCTATCTTTTTGCTGTCGGGCGACCAAAGAGGCTGGTAGCGAAAAGCGGCGCCATCTTCGGTGATTTGTTTTTCATCGCCTTTGCCGTCGCCGGAGCGAGTGTAGAGTTCGTATTCGCCGGTCTTATCGGAGAAATAGGCGACGAGCTTGCCGTCGGGCGACCATGCTGGGTATCGCTCGGCGACGCCCGCGGTGTTGGTGAGGTTTCGGATGCTGCCGTGCTTTTCGGGGACGGTGAAGATTTCTCCGCGCGCCTCGAAGAGGGCCCTTTTGCCGCTGGGCGAGAGCGAGTAGTTCTGAACGTTTTCCGAAACGCTCTTGAGGGTGGTGCGGGCGCGCGGCAGGTCGGCGGGTACTTGCACGGGAACCGGCTGAGAGGTCTCGTTGGCCAAATCGAGCAGATGAAGCCGGCCTGCGTTTTCAAATACGATTGCGTCGGGTCCGATGCTGGGCCACTTGACGTCGTATTCGATGAACTTTGTGATTTGGCGTGTTTCTTTGGTTTCGAGGTCGTAGGCCCAGATATTCAGCTTCTTGTGTTCATCGCGGTCGGACAGGAAATAGATCGTGTCTTCCCGCCACATCGGCACGGCGTCGGTCCCTGCGAAATCGGTCAGCTTCTCTGAGGTCTGCTGCTTGAAGTCGTAGAGCCAGATATCGGATGCCATTCCACCTCGGTATCTTTTCCAGGTCCGAAATTCGCCGGAGATGAGCTGAAAGGCCATTCGGTCGCCGTCGGGGCTGAAGGCTGCGAGCTCTCCGTAGGGCAGGGGCAGTGTTTCGGGCATGCCGCCTTTTACCGGCTGATTAAAGAATCGGTTGAAGCGGATGGAGGGGCTGAACATTCCGGAGCGGTAGAGGATATTCTTGCCGTCGGGGCGCCATTCGACGACGAGGTCGGCGGCGGGATGGTGGGTCAGGCGAACCGGCACGCCGCCGTCGCTTGAGACGGTATAGACATCGGTGTTGCCGTCGTAGTTCCCGCTAAATGCTATTGTCTTCCCGTCGGGCGAGAATTTAGGGAATTGCTCCTGGCCTTTGGGAGAGCTTAGCTTCCTGGCCAGGCCGCCGGCCTTCGGCACGGTCCATAGGTCGCCGGCATAGACGAATACTATGCTTTCGGCGCTTACGTCGGGAAACCGCAGCATTCGCGCGTCGGGGGCCTGCAATTCGGCCGCATACGTCAGCGGGGAGATAGCGAATATTGGCGACAGGATTACACAAACCACTGCAAAATGCTTCATAAGGCTGCCTCGTCCGTGCAATAAAGCCAATCAGAATCAATACTACTCTGCGAAGTTCGCTACGTAGCACGAGTCGCTACGTAGCACGAGTTGTCAGGCGGAAATGTTATCAGGTCCTGCGGGTTAAGGCAAGCGGTTTTGAGGGATATTGCCGGAAAGGTATGCCTAACTTGTTGTCGATTAACGTTTTATGCAAGCATTCAGGGCGGGGTAGTCCTTTGACGCTCAAAAAAAGTTGGATTACTCTGTGGTGAACATGTATTATACTGGTTTCGGCTGACAGGGAATGATATTGTTTTGGCAGTAGCGCCACGTAATGCGTCATAGCTTGCACTACGGGGGATTGGACAGCCCCCGAAGCTGTGGCAGGAGGCCAACATGACAAGCTCAGAAGGTAACGGTTCAAAAACACAAGCTCCGGATAAAGCAGTCCGGGAAGAAGCGGAGATCTACGCCGATGAGATCGACTTACGGCAATACGTCCAGGTTCTCATCAAAAGGAAGAAGTTGATCATAGGCACGCTCCTGATCGCTGTTATTTTATCAGCAATTGCCGGCCTGCTTCTGCCAAAAGTATATAAGGCCTCGGCTTTAATAATGGTCACGCCCATGCCTGCCATATCAATTCCGACCCATCAGACCCTGCTGAGGTCCGCCGCGGTACTGCAGGAAGTGATTAACCGCCTGAGATTGGCCGGCAAGCTTGATGAAGATTTGTCACTTGCGGAGTTTTCTCAGAATTTTGAGGTCAAAAGCACTGAGCAAACCAATGTCTTGAGTCTATCCGTCAAAGATCGCGACCCTGCCAGAGCCAAGGAGGCGGCTGACATCTGGGCGGATGAATATGTCAAGTACAGTCAGCAACTGATCGGGGAAGAGACTCTCGGGTCGGGCGAATTTGTTCTCGAGCAGTTCAAGCGCGCCGAAGATGACCTGGCCAAAGCAGATGCTGCGGTCAGGGATTTCGATGCTAAAGAGAGGCTTTCCCTGATGAACATAGAGCTTGCCGAGAACGCCAATCAGCTTGTGTCTCATTACGGAAAAATGCACAAGCTTGAGTTTCCGCTTGCTGAAAAGAGGTATTTATTGCAGAGAACGGATGAGAATATCGCAGGGATGACTAAAGACGGGGTCTGGCTTGGGGCGTTCAGTATTACGGCGATCGGCGAGAAC
>DATEBC010000334.1:0-4710 GCA_035288065.1 Sedimentisphaerales bacterium
TCAACGACAGTGTGGTCCCCGCCTGGCCGTCTTCTTCAGCCGAATCCATCCGTTTACGCCCGAACAGCTCTCTGCTCTGGATAATTATATCTGCACTATTCCGCGCCCGCCGAACCGCTACCGCCCCTTGGGCGCCGAACTGACGGAGGCACAACGCCGGGGAAAGAAGATGTTTGAGAGAACAACGACCAACGACAGACGCACTATTGAGAAGGGCAACAGGTGCGTCACCTGCCACTTCCCGCCTCTTTACACCGATCGGCTTCGCCATAATATTGGCACAAAGCTCTGGCTTGATCAAGAATCCGAAATTGACACTCCGCATCTAAACAACATATACGACTCAGCCCCATATCTCCACAATGGGATTGCCCTGACCCTCGAAGAAATCTGGACAAGATACAATCCCAACGACAAACATGGCGTTACAAACGATATGACCAAAGACCAGCTCAACGATCTGATCGAATACATCAAGACATTGTAGCGGCCAGGAAGTAACCCAAAGGAACCATTTATGAAGTATCTAATAATTACCGTAAAAATCCTGATCGTGCTGTCGCTTCCGGCGTTTTGCCGGGCCGGGGATTCGACAATCGCTTCGCCTGCACTTTCGTCTATTCCCGCCGCCGCAGCACAGAAGCTTCCTTACGTCTATACCGAATGGAAGCACTTCACGACCCAAGACGGTCTTCCAAACGACCACATCTTCGCCGTCAAGGCCGATGGTCCAAGGGTCTGGGTGGGCACCGAAGACGGCCTGGCATGTATCGACAAGCAAACCGGAAAGATCAGGAGCTGGAAAGAGCCGGATGGTCTTCCCTGGCGCGTAGTCACTGCCATCGATATTGATCCGAATACGGGGGACGTCTGGTTAGGTTTGTTCGGCGGCGGCTTAGCGCGTTTCAGCGGCGGAAGATTCGATCACTGGCACCAGCTCAATAGCGGACTGGTGAACGATGTGGTCTATGGCGTCGCCGTCGAGAACGACAACATCTGGGCCGCCACGACGGCCGGGGCCAGCCGATACAACACTGTTACCGGCGAATGGACGATATATACCGAAAAAAATGCCCCGATGGAGGAAATCTGGAACTACGGTGTCTGTTACAACGACGGCAAGGTGCATCTTGCCGTCTGGGGTAGCGGAGTCTTAGAGTTCGATGTGGCCACAGAATCATGGAAGGACTATCTCGACCCCGACGGCGAAATGGAGATAGACCTCTACCGCGATGACGGTATCATACATGTGATCGTGCCCTGCGTCAGTTACATCGATGGCATTCTGTGGGTCGCGACATACTTTGGCACGTGCCGGTACGACGGCAGGAACTGGCGCGGGTTCTATGCCCACGAGACCGGACTGCCCAGCGACTTCACCAACAGCGTCAAGGCCCGCAGCGGAAACGAGTGCTACTTCGCCATGGACAAGGGGTTGGGCGTCGTGGCGGACTTTCCGACCGAGAGCGTGGTGACGTACACCCGCGACCCTAACACGCTGCGAGGCAAGGCCCAGGTCTTCCAGGCCGGCAAGCCGGTAGCCACCGTCGATATGGCCAAGGGCGTGCCGCACAGCTTTATCATAAACGTGGATGTTGACGGAAATGATATATGGATCGCTACCGGCAAGGGACTCGGCTGGGGCATAGGCAAGGATTACTATCCCGGCGTAAAAGAAAATCCAGCCTGGCTGGCTCGGTTATGAAAGAAGTGAGGTTGATTATGAAGCGGTGCAAATTACTTTCACTAACTGTTTTCGTTGTATTAGTCTCTTCCTGTGCTACACGGGAGCAGGCCGGCTTGTCCGACCAGACCACAGAGATTGACGCTCAGACCCGTCTGCTTCTGGAGAAGATCAATTCGGCCGGCGCATACAAAGTTCCGGACCTCGGTTTGCGAAAGGAGTACAATTACGCCAAAACGGCACAAGATGTCGAGCCCTTCAGGCATGTCAAGCCTCATAAGGAGCATTTTCTCCTGCAAATGGAATATACCGGTCCCGGACGGGGAATACCGGAGCCCGAAGATGTCAATACGGTCAAAATCGGTTTTATCGGACCAATTATGTCCACCGTCTCAGTGGCGACCGGCGGCAAGAGCCATGAAGAGGCGCTCGGCATCAAGATGCTTCAGGGCACTCGCCTCGCTATCGAGCAAGCCAATGCCGCCGGAGGGTATCTCAAGAGGAGTATCCCCTTTGAACTCGTCGTCACCAACGACAATGGGCTTTGGGGCGCATCCGGCAATGAGATTATCAAAATGGCATATAAGGACAACGTCTGGGCCATTCTCGGCACTATCGACGGCGCAAACAGCCATATTGCAATCCGTGTTGCGCTAAAGGCAGAGGTCGCTATGATGAACTCCGGCGACACCGACCCTACGTTCATCGAAACGAATATCCCTTGGGTATTTCGCTGCATCGGCGACGACCGCCAGCAGAGCTATCTTTTGATGGACTACATGTATAGAAAGCTCAACTTCAAACGCGTCGGAATCATACGCGCCAGTAACCGATACGGGCGATTCGGCGTCCGCGAAATAAACGACGGCAGCCGCCGACTCGGAAATCCCATCATTATCGAGATGGCTTATCCATTGGGCACTGATGACTTCTCCTTACAGCTTGATCGCCTCAAAAATGAAAACCTCGAAGCCGTCGTTCACTGGGGAGACGCACAGGAAGGGGCGCTGATTCTCAATCAAATGCGCCGAATGGGTATGGACCAGCCCTACTTTGCCTGTGATCGCTGCCTCTCGGATGAGTTCCTCGAGATTGCCGGCGACAACGCCGAAGGCGTCATCTGCGCGTATCCATGGAATCCGACCGGACGGTCATCTCGTTTGAAGCGCTTCCGTCAGGATTTCCGGGAGCGCTTCGGCGAGCACGCTGAGACTTATGCGGCCCACGCCTACGACGGGATGAATATGCTCATCTGGGCCATACAAGCCGCGGGCCTCAACAGGGCCAAGATACGCGACGTCCTTGCCTACCGAACCAAGCCCTGGAATGGCGTCACCGGCGACATAGTGCTCAGCGCCGCTCTCGATGATGTCGGCGATGTTTACCTCGCCAAAAGGCAAAAGGGCGAATGGAAATTCTATTCCAGAGAAGACCTCAAGGTGCCGCAAGGCTACATTCCACCGCGCGACCGGGTGAGCAGGCCGACCCTGACCGCTCAACTGCCTTGACCGCACAGAAAGTGAATAGACAGACATGCTCAGAACTCTCGTTGTTTGCTGCATGTTCTTGGGCCTCACCGCGCCGGCGTGCGTGGAGGCCACAGGCCATTGTCAAGACCCCTGCGAGCAAACGCTCAGCAGAGAAATGTCGCCGCCGGCACCAGACAATACCCTTTGTATTGACGACCCCGCACCAAGCGATATTAACGAAGTTCTGATTGGGTATTTCGGCCCAACGGATCCATGCGCAGCCCAAGGCATCGAAATGTGGCGCGCGGCAGGTCTGGCTATTGAGCAGGCCAACTTGGCGGGTGGATACAAGGGCCTGCCGTTCCGCCTTGTGCCGGCCTGGGCGAGCGACCCCTGGGGTTCCGGCGTCAAGCAGGTCGTCCGCCTGGTTTATCTCGACAAAGTCTGGGCAATCATCGGCGGAATCGACGGACCATCCACACACCTGGCTGAGCAGGTCGTCGCAAAGGCTCATCTGACCTTGCTCAGCCCCGGAAGCACCGACAGAACTGCCAACCTTGCCAATGTGCCGTGGATGTTTTCCTGCATCCCTCCGGACAGCCTCCAGGCGCGACCTCTTGCCCGGGCAATCGCCGCATACGTCCGGCGCAGAACCTTTGTCCTTGTATCCGCCGTTGACCACGACTCTCAGCTTTTCGCCGTCGAACTCTCCAAGTCATTGCGTGGGCAACATATCGCGCCGGCTTTTCATTTCCAGTTTAAGCCCGACGAAGAGAACCTTGCCGCCCTCGCGGAGAAGGTCATAAACGTTCAGCCCGACGCCGTAGTCTTAATCGCCGACTCTCAACAAAGCGCACGCCTGACATCCATCATGCGAAAAAAAGGTTTACAGAGTCCAATCTTTGGCGGACCGTGTATGGACAAACGAGATTTCGCAGAAGAAGCCGGCAACGACGCCGAGGGAACAATTTTCCCTCTGCTCTATTTGCCCGGCAAGAACTCAGAGGATTTTGAACGAACATTCACCGCCCGATTTGGCAATCGCCCCGACTATCTCGCTGCACACACGTATGACGCCGTCAACCTAATGGTCGCGGCCATACGCAAAGCCGGCCTGGATCGCGCCGCCATACGCGATGCCGTCGCGGCGCTAACCGAATGGCGCGGAGTTGCAGGAACCATACTCTGGGATTCGAAGGGAAGTAATTCAAGGGCTGTTCTTCTCGGCACGATAGATGCTGGGCGACTGCGCCCGCTTGGGCCGGCAGACAACGCCGCACAGTCGTTCAATGCCTTTGAATAGTCGGGCTACCTTCAGTTATGGTAATGTACTGATCCGCCTCAACATTCTCGATAACATCAACGCCCCCGCCTATCCAGCTTACTTCGATGCGATCAACTTTCTTTCTCTCGCCTAATCCGAAGTGAAGCCGCATCCCGAAATGGCTCTGGTACGAGCGACCGCTGTGAACCTCGTCGATAAGACTCAAATTGCCCGACAAAACCTTGACGTGCGCCCCCACGCCGTCACGATTCGTTTTGACTCCTCGAAGACTA
>DATEBC010000335.1:0-7262 GCA_035288065.1 Sedimentisphaerales bacterium
AGAATCAAAACAGTCCTCGTCGCGCTTGTCATATCGTGTGTCGTAATCGGGATTGTGAGCAACAGGCCCTTCTATCACGTGTTGCTGAGCTACGGCAACCTCGGCCAGGGCGCGTGGTATCAGAGGGCGAAGCTGATTGATACTGGAATTGAGCGTATTGATGAGTGGTGGCTGGCAGGCTATGGCGGGAAAGACCCCGGCTGGGGGCCGGCGACCGGCATGGCCTTTACAGATTGCAACAATGAGTTTCTCCTGAAGGGGGTTCAATACGGCATGCTCGGCGTGATAGCTCTTGCCGGAACGCTTGTCATGGCGTTTCGCGGCCTTGTCCGTGCGTTCAAAGAAACAACGGATAGAGAATTGCGATCGCTTTACTGGGCTATGGGCTGCGCGCTGGTTGGAGTAGTCGTAATGTGGCAGGGTGTGAGCTACTTCGGGCAATCAGTGGCGCTTTTCCACTGTCTCTTGGGTATAGTCGGATCGTCCTTGGGCCTGGCGAAATATGCGGCCGCAGAGAGCAGGCAGGTTCGGACGGTCGGTAATGGCGATCTTATGTCGATGTACGGGCAGGCATAGATAACGACAGTTGGATTCAGTTATTGATCGCACGAGTTATTGGCATTCGGTCGTGAATAGTTGGAATGACCTATCTGATTGTGTTGTGAAGAACGCCTATTGTTGCGGGTGTGGCGTGTGTGCAGGAGTCTGTCCGCAAAACGCATTGGAAATTCGCTTCGACGAATACGGGGAGTATAGGCCACACCTGGTAGGTAACTGCACCGATTGCGGACTGTGCTGGGCTGTCTGCCCATTCGCTAACGGGAATTCTAACGAAGACGACATTGCCAAGAGGAAGTTCGCTCATATCCAGGGCATCAACCACAAACCAGAAACCGGCTATTACATGGAGAGTTATGTGGGGTACGCCAGAGATCCCGATGTGCGATGGAGAGGGGCGTCGGGCGGGCTGACGACCTCGTTGCTCTGCACGCTTCTCGAAGAGCACGTGGTCGATTATGTGATCACAGTCAGCCCCATGCTGGGACCAGACAAGTTGTTTGAGTATCGAATTCTCGATAACGCGCCTGATGTCATGAGGAGTTCGAAGTCGGCCTACTATCCGGTGGAATTGTCTCAGGCCGTCAAGTTTGTCAGACAGAATGAAGCACGCTTTGCCCTGGTGGGATTGCCCTGTTTTGTCAAGGCGATCGAATTGGCTGGGAATGCATGCCCAGCCATAAAGCGACGGCTGGTGTTCACAGTGGGGCTGACATGCGGCCAACTCAAATCTAAGTCTTATGCTGAATACTTGGCACAGATGGCAGGTCTAACAGGGAAAATTAAGAGCGTGAACTTCAGGGTTAAGGATCAATGTAAGCCGGCAGACAACTACGCATTCGAGGCCGAGGACCTCGCTGGAACGAAATGCAAAATATTGTGGAGCGAGGGTGTCGGAGCAGTATGGTGTAGCGGTAGGTTCTGTCTCAACGCCTGTCGGTATTGTGACGACGTGTTTGCCGAATGCGCAGAAATCGCATTCTGTGATGCTTGGCTGCATCCCCACTCGAAAAACGCGGAGGGCACTAACTTCATGATCGACAGGATAGGGCTCCTGAATATAAAAGGGTGCGATGTCAATCGGCGCATGGCTCTCCATCCAATTCCTATAGCTGATGTCATCCGAAGCCAGACCGGAGTCCTTGTGCGCAAGAGATCGTGGATTGGCGCCAACGCGGGGATCGAAAGAAAGGGATACTACCCATCCAAAAGAACCCCAAAGTTCGACAAGCTTTCTTGGTTCCGAAGGCTCAAAAACCGAAAATTTCGGCTTGAGATGCTGAAGAGCCGCTCGTGGCTCGATAGGAGAATCACAGGGCGGGCAAGATGGGCTGAGATTCCATTAACGGGGGCGCTGGTGATGTGCGGAATCATCATCAATGTCATGAATTGGGTCTTGAATAGGAGCCGCTCAAGATGAGCACGTTTGTTCTTTGGGGGAACGGCCCGTGTGTGAACCGGGGTTGTGAGGCCATATTGAGGGGCACAGTCGAAATCCTCTCCCGAACATTCGAAGATGCTGCCTTCATCAGTTGTCGGGCTGGCCGAGAAGTCCCTACGGACGAAGAACTGTTTACCCATCCCAAAGTGAAACACCGGCGGCCCATTGTGAGAAGGCTGTCGTGGCCTTGGATCTACAGGGCCTATGAACGTGCGAGGGGCAGAGTCTTTCGATTCGAGACGTACTCCAGGATTGCTTCTGCTGTTTTGGGTCTCGGTGGCGACAATTACAGCACGGACTATCACGAAATGCCGTTCCCTTACTTCAACGCCATCAAGCGAGCGAGAGCAAGGGGCGTTCCGTTCGTGGTCTGGGGGGCCTCCACAGGTCAGCTCAACGCTAACTTCGAGGAATACGGCTTGCAGATGCTTAAACTTGCGACCTTGATCACGACCAGAGAGACCACGAGTTACGCCTACTTGCAAGAGAAGGGATTGACCAATGTTCGCCTCGTGGCAGATCCGGCGTTCGTCATGCCCGCGAGAGAACCTATCGGTGCGGAGCAGCCAAGGCGGCTTATGGACAGGTTTCAGGTGATCGGTTTAAACCTCTCCCCGCTGTATGGGGGATTCTTCCCCGGCGGGATAGCCGCGTGGCGAGAATGCTGTAGGGAATTAATAGCTGGAATTCTTGCGGAAACGGATTTTGCGGTTCTTCTTATTCCTCACGTATTCAGACCAAGGGACAATGACGAGACCTTCATGCAAGACGTGATAACCCCCACATTTTTGAACAGCGAGCGCATTGTATTGCTGCAAGGCCACAGTTATTCTGCTGAGGAACTTAAATGGGTAATTGGTAAGGTAAACTACTTCATTGGGACAAGAACTCACGCCACGATAGCTGCTTTTTCACAATCCGTCCCCACAATCTCTCTTGGTTATAGCGCGAAGGCAGCTGGGATCAATAAGGACATATTCGGTCATACGGACTGGCTCGTTTCTGCAGACATGGCACAGCCTGCGGTTGTTTTGAGTAAACTCAGAGCTTTGATCGAGCGCCGAGGCGAGGTGATAGATCGCTATGTCCATACGATGCCGGAATACATCGAGAGAGCTTGGCTGGCGGGAACGTACTTGAAAAGAACGCTGAACGAGGAACAGCGAACAAACTTATGCAAACAATGATCGAGGCCTGATGTTTTTGAAAAGGATATTGATGTGAGTCGTTCAGTTAGAATAGTGGGCGGCGCTTTTGGCGATCCTTTGCAGGAAATAGTCTTCTCCGGCGTCTCGAAGTATCTGTTCGCCGCCCTGGCCAAGAAGGGCGTAATGTCGGGATATCTGTCCACGCGTCAGCTTCGTCCCTGGGATGTCTTTAGCCATGTGGTTGATTTCTCAAAGACATTCACTTTTGGCAAGCCGGGAATAAGTGTCTCCTGGATGTGGCGCCGCTCCACAATTGACAAACTGACGGCCAGAGTCGTCAAAAAACTCGAGTCATTCAATGATTTCGATGCCTTTCTGCAGGTCGGCACGCACGCAATAATCAGCTCCGAGAGGTTTAAGCACTACTGCTTTACGGATATGACAATAGTGCAGGCCATAAGTTCTCCGACAGCCAAAGACTTTGCCGCCGGAAGGCTGGACAAGAGTCAGCACGCCGAGGCTATTGAGGCCCAACGCATCATCTTCGAGTCCTGTGAGGCTATCTTTGTGAACTCGCATTGGACAAAGGATTCCATCGTCAGCGACTACAACATAGAGCCGGATAAAGTCAATGTCGTCGGGGTCGGAGTCTCGCTTCCTCTCCAGCCGTTGCCGCAGCGCAGGAAAGAATCGCACAACATCGTATTCATCGGTCGTAACTGGGACCACAAAGGTGGCCCCATGCTCGTCGAGGCCCTCTCGCTCGTGAGGAAGAAGTTCAAGGACGCCACCTTGACGGTGATAGGCTGCAATCCTCGTATTGACGACGAAAATGTGCAAGTGCTCGGCGCGCTGGACAAGAGAATCGCCTCTGATATGGAAACGATTGAGAGAGCGTTGGTCAATGCCGCGGTCCTTTGCGTCCCGTCGATATTCGAGGCTTATGGAATATGCTTTCTTGAGGCCCAGCTCTACGGCATTGTGCCTATCACTTTTACCGGCGAGGGACGGGGGGACGCGATAAAGGACGGCCAAACCGGCATCTTGCTCGAAGAAAGAACGGCCCATGTTTTGAGCGAAGCTATAATAGACCTCTTCTCCAATCCCGAAAAGACGCGCAAAATGGGCCGGGCCGGGCACGAGTATGTCATGAATAATCTGACGTGGGACCACGTCGCCGAACGAGTGCTCAGTGTGATAGAGAGCCAATGTGCAAATTGACAGAACTCCTTGCAGGCAGAATAACAATAGCACCTCAAACTGACCGTTTTCCGTGTCAAAAAAGCAGAATCGGTCGCTTTGAGTAATAGTAATAATAGTACGGAAGGATTCGCGGATAATGGCTGATAACTCCAAAATTATATTTACCGGAGGAAGCGGATTGCTCGGTTCGGAATTTCGCAAGATTCGTCCCGATATCGACTATCCCTGGTGGGAAGATTTCAATGTCACCAACTATAACCAGATGAAAGAATATGTGCGGTTGAAGGGTTGTGGGCTGATTATCCATGCCGCCGCGTTCACGTCGCCGCCGTTGGTCGATAAGGACCCCATCCAGGCAATTGACGTTAATATCATCGGCACCTCAAACGTCGTCAAATTGTGCATGGAGTTCGACCTGCGGCTGATTTACATTTGCACCGATTACGTCTTCAAAGGCGACAAGGGCGACTACAAAGAGGACGATCCGGTCTATCCGGTCAATAAATACGCCTGGTCCAAGCTCGGCGGCGAATGTGCCGTCCGAACGCACGACAAATCCCTGATAATAAGAACGACTTTTGGGCCTAACGTCTTTCCTTATGAAAAGGCCTTCGTCGATCAGTGGACGAGCAGGGAAAGCGTCTCCGTCATCGCTAAAATGATCGAGAAACTGATAGATAAGGATATAACCGGAACGATACATGTGGGCGGCAGGCGCAAGACCGTATTTGAATTCGCCAGAGGTCTGGACGCGAGCAAGCAGATAGGAAGGCTGTCCATAAGAGACGTCAGTTTCAGCGTTCCGGTCGATACGTCGCTCAATTGCGGCAGGTACAATGAGTTGACCGGGTAGTAGTCTGTATCAGGTAGAGTACGGCGTGTCATTGCGAGGAGCGGAGCGACGAAGCAATCTCAATTTCGCGAAACTATGAGATTGCCACGAGCCACCTGCGGTGGCTCTCGCAATGACAACACGGCAGATGAGGTGTTACAGGAAAGTAGCGAGGTTATGCAGATGAGAATATTGGTTGCAGGCGGCGCCGGGTACATTGGCTCCAGGCTGATACCCGTTCTCCTGGAGCACGGCTATAAGATTGATGTTGTGGATTTGCTGTGGTTCGGCAACCATCTGCCGGAGAATGTCAGCGTCGTCAGGAAGGACCTTTTCAAATGCCAGCCGGAGGACCTCAAGGACTACGACCAGGTAATCTTCTTGGCCGGTCTCTCGAACGACCCGATGGCCGAGTTCGACCCGTCCATGAATTTTATCTTCAACGGCGCTCTGCCCTCATACACGGCCTATATTGCAAAGAAGGCCGGCGTCAAGCGTTTTATTTATGCCTCGTCCTGCTCCGTTTACGGCTATACGGTAAATGAGCTTTATGACGAGGCCAGCCCGGTTACATGCGGATATCCCTATGGAATATCGAAGCTCCAGGGCGAGAGGGGAGTCCTCCAGCTCCAGGACAACGATTTCTCAGTAATAGCTTTGAGGCAGGGGACAGTCTGCGGATACAGCCCAAGGATGAGGCTCGATTTGATTGTCAACACAATGTTCAGATTCGCCGTAGGTGATAGAAAAATCACGGTCAACAATCCGTCGATCTGGCGCCCCATACTCGATATCAGAGATGCCGCGACGGCTTATCTGCGGGCAATCCAGGCCGATTACTCGTTGAGCGGGGTATTTAATGTCGCTTCCGGCAACTACACCGTCGGACAAGTCGGCGATATGGTCAAATACGAAGTGGAGAAGATCACCGGCAAAAAGGTGGCGATTGCCCTCAAGAACATCGAGGATTTTAGAAATTACAAGGTGACTATAGACAAGGCCAAGACCTACCTGGGCTATCAGCCGCAACATGCGATTGAGGACATCATAGACGACCTGTACGAGAACCAGGCCCTTTTCGAAGACCACGAGAACGAGCAATACTACAACATCAAGGTCTTTAAGAAAGTGGCGACTCAGTGAGCCGGGCACGCGCGTCGCGTTTGGTCAAAGGGAAGCTCAACAGGTCAAGCGAACAAATATACTCAAACGGACCTTTTGGGGCATATCTTAATGTAACTACAGTACTTGCAAGAAGATAAAAGCATCTGTCATTCCTGCGAAATGGAACATCCGCCCGTGGTGGAGCAGGAATCCAAATATACCAAGAACAGTGTTAATCTGTGTAAATCCGTGTCAAAAAGACAGAATCGGTCAGTCTGAGCAATAGAGTAGTGGATGTATCGATAATCATCGTTGCCTGGAACGTTCGCAAGTTTGTCCATGACTGCTTGAAGTCGGTGTATGAGCATACGCAGACAGTCGATTTCGAGGTCATATACGTCGATAATGCCTCCGAGGACGGCAGCATTCAGATGGTAAAAGAGGAATTCCCCGATGTCAGAATCATCGAGAACGACGAAAACAAGGGGTTCATAAAGGCCAACAACCAGGGCATCGAGATATCCAAAGGCAGATACGTCCTGCTTCTTAACTCCGATACGATTCTGCTGAATAATGCGGTAGCCAAGACGGTTAAGTTTGCCGACGACAATCCGCAAGCGGCTGTGGTCGGCTGCAAGGTGCTCAACCCGGACCAGACCCTCCAAAGAACCTGCTTTATGTACCCATCGCTTCTCAATACGTTCTTGAGCGCAACATACCTCTACAAGGTTTTTCCGAGGAGCAGGTTCTTTGGAAGAGAGCACATGACCTGGTGTGGCTTCGATGAGCCTATGGAGGTCGAGACGGTGTGCGGATGCTATTCGCTTGTTCGCAGAGAAGCCATCGAACAGGTGGGCCTTATGGACGAGCGCTACTTTGTCTATGGCGACGACCCCGACTGGTGCTATCGCTTCAAGCAAGCCGGCTGGAAGATTATGTTCAACCCGGATGGCCAAATAATTCATTACGGAGGCCA
>DATEBC010000336.1:0-7578 GCA_035288065.1 Sedimentisphaerales bacterium
CGACTGGCCGCGTGCCCAAAATGCACCCCTGCGTTAATCAGTTCACGAGCAAGCTCTTTAGCCACAAAAATCCTCCAAATAAATTTATGAAATTCAGTTTCCCGGCCATCTTTTGGACGGTTAAACTCATATCATTACCCCAAATCGAACAATGTGTCAAGAATTTTTGCGGGAAGATTTTTGGCCAAATTCGGGAATATTTTGACGTTCCCTGAGGAAAAAACGCCGTTTTCCCGCATTTTACGCAATAAAAACATCACTACAGAAGAGACGAAACGCCGAAATCCGGCCTAATAGTGCGTAACACTTAGTTTTGTGGACCTTGTCATTGCGAGGAGGCCAAAGGCCGACGTGGCAATCTTATACCCCTCCAAGTGTAGAGGCTCCGCCGGTGCCAAAACGCCTCACGATGATGCCCAAAGTTTCGATTGTAACGGGCTACTAATACCATACCGTGATTATGATATTAGGCTCGGTTTTCTTCGACTGTATCTCGCCCGTAGTCACGTTCGTAAGCTTTATTGAGATGCCGGGGTTTTCTTTCAGCCAATTGCATATCTGCTCATCAAGAAACTCAATAGCCCCGGGGTGCAGCTTCGTGAAGAAGGTTTTCGCTCCGGAGACTCGGTCCGACGAGACTACCCTGGCGACCGGTTTTTTCACAGCCATTCTCGGCGGCTGCATTTGTGCCGCTGCGCCGGGAGCCGAGCTTGCCGCGCGAACGCCGCCCGGGGCCGCTGCCGGACCGCCCAAATTCAATGGGGCGTGCGAAACGTTCGCCCTGCTTGGTGCGACATTGGCAGGAGGAATGGGCTTGTCAAAGTCCTCAAGGGGAATGGGCTTGTCGAGGTCATCCTTCGCTGGAATGGGGCGATCAAGGTTCGCAGCAGCAGGGTTCTTGAAGTTTGGGGCATCCATGTCTCTTTTCTCCCGTAGAAATCAATTTTGCGCACACGCTCGACGGCTTTCCATCCCCAACGCGCACTTTACAGGCTCAATACCGACAGAACCAAGCTCCAAAAAAATCCTGACTTTGGATATTCGCTCTCCGGGGCGGAACCCACATCTTTGCTCACGCCCGCCTCAGAATTCGACGAGGAGTTGACCTTGTTCTGCTCGGATGCTTCACCGGACTCCTTGGCCGTTAACGGCTCCGCGTGTTCATCCGTCGTCTGGAGAGTGCTCTTGTTCTCGTCAGGCGCAGGCTTAATGATAATATCGCCGCCCTTTCCGCCCTCCTCGGCAGGCGTGCTGTTCTGTACAGGTTCGGACTTCTCCTTGGCAACTGCCGCATCCCCATCCTCTGCAGGTTTAGCCGGCGCCGGCTTGTTGGGATCATCATTCGCTCCCTCTGCCGCCGGCTTCTGGTCTTCGGGTGCAGGCGAATCCTCGGCCTTTGCTGAACCGTCCCCATTATCCTGCTCCGGCTGCGACTCCGCCGGTGACTTGCCAATAATCTTCTCCGCCTCGGCAACCGCCCTATCGGCGGCATCCGCCTTGGCTTCGGCTTCGGTCTTAACATTCAGGGCATCCGCCGTCGCAGCTTCCGCAGCTTTGGCCTTTGCCTCAGCCTGGGTCTTTGCCTCCTCGGCCTCCTTCTTTGTCTGCGCAGCATCGGCGACGGCCTTATCCGCCGCCAACTTGGCCTCGTCTGCAGCCTTGGCCTTGGAATCGGCTTCGCCCTTGGCAGTTTCGGCAGCCTTTGCAATCGCTTCAGCATCGGCTTTGGCCTTGGCCGCCTCTT
Organism: Sedimentisphaerales bacterium; assembly: GCA_035288065.1. Lineage (GTDB taxonomy): Bacteria > Planctomycetota > Phycisphaerae > Sedimentisphaerales > Anaerobacaceae > JAFGCD01. Next base: position 1,745 of record DATEBC010000336.1, read on the forward strand.
CCTTCGTCTTGGTCGCATCCGCCGCGACCTTCGCAGCTTCGGCCTGAGCAACTTCCGCCGCCTTGACCTTCGCTGCAGCGTCCGCAACGGCCTTTTCGGCCTCGGCTTTAACAGTCGCAGCATCGGCAATTGCTTTGTCGGCGGCGGCCTTCGCCTCGTCGGCGGCTTTGCCCTTGGCAACAGCCTCGGTCCTCGCCGCGGCCGCTTCGGCTATCATCTTCTGCGCCTCAGCCACCATCCTTGCAGACCGCCCCTTGGCTATTTCTGTCTCGCTCTCGGCTTTCTCTATGCGATCTGCGGCCTCCCTCGTCGCATCGCGGGCAACCGCCTTCTCGGCCTCAGCTTCCAAACGCGCCTCTTCCGCATCCTCAAGTATTCGCTCCTCTTCTTTGTCCCGCGCATTCGTCCCGAACGGGTCAAGCCCGGCCTCTTCATCGTCTGTGGACTCGCCCCGCTTCCGCTTGACCTCTTCGATCATCTCTTCACGCGGAATGCCGCCGGTGGAGATCGTCGGAGTCAAAATGAAAATCGTCTCGACTGCACGCTCCTCGAAATCTCTGCCTGAGAACAAAACGCCGAGCAGAGGAATGTCTTTGAGCCCCGGAATACCGCGCAAGACGTCACGCCTCTCAACTTTACGAAGACCGCCGATTACAAGGCTCTCCCCGGGCCTGATCCGGTTCTCCTTATTATCAATCTGTTTCTTCGTGATAATGGGAACCTGCTTTATGCCCTCAGGAGTCAATTTTGAACCGAGCAGAATACTTGTCTCCAGCCCTATGTACCCGTCCCCATAAACGTGTGGAGTGATTGTCAGCGAGTCAACCACGTCTTCATATTCGGTCCTGCGCTCGACCCACTGCGCGTTGTTGCCGCTCGTAAGATATGTCTCCTGCAGTGGCACCTTCTGGCTTGAGAGGATTTTCGCCTGCTTGCCGTTGACTACCTCAAGCGTCGGGTTCATCAATATCTTCAGATACCCTTCGGACTCGAGCGTATCGACCATAGCCATGAAGTTTTCGCTCGAGCTGAGGTATCCGACCTGAAGCCCCATCCTCTCGCGCGCCAGCTCGCGCAGCGACGCGCCCGGGAAAGCCGCCGGTGTGCCAGGTTCCTCCACAAGGGTCCGGATGGCGTCCCCGAAAGGCAGGCCTGTCGGCTGGACCAGGTTGTCAATCGCCAGCGTCGTCTCCCAGTCAAGGGTCTTGTCGGCATAAATCTCCGAGACCAGGCACTTAATCTTCACCTGAACAACCGGAACATCCGCTTCCCGCAAAAAGTCAAGCACCGCCTCGGCGTCTTCACGCGCAGGGCAGCGCACTATCAACTGATTCGTGGCCGGATTCGCAAAGACATTATAGTCAATAACCCTCGTCGATTTGCCCTTCTCGTCAAATAGCTCCGACGCAAACCCTGTATGAACAATTTCCTGCATCTCCGGGGACGTGTGGTGCTGGCAGAAATAGAACAGCTTGTACTCGACATGGCCGCCCACTGTTTGCTCGAGAATCTTCGGCGGCGCCTTAAAGAAGTAGGGCAGAGGAACGTTCGGCTCGGGCGCGGTCTCAACCTTGCGCAGGTTCTTGATAATCCTTGTCGATTCCATCCCCGCGTTATTTGTGTTTATATAGTCCGCGCACCCTCCGACCGAAAGCGCAACCATTGCACCCAAAACCATGGTCAAATAACGACCGCCACTCGTATTGTTGCTGCCAATTCTCATAATTGCATAACCGTCTTCAAAAGCTCATATGTATATAGGCAGCACAGCGTACGTCTCACGTCCATTGTAAAGATAGAGACGGTACGCAATTTTATTATATTGCATAATTCCTTATCGTCAAGCATATTCCACCGGAATTAAAAAAACATCTTCATCCGATAAGAAACGCAAATGTTGATTTTTTTAGACAAAACCCCCATTCCCTGCTAATCTGCCGAGATTATGACAAGAAAATTCCCAAGAGCCGCAACCGTCGGTTTTATTTCTCTCGGATGCCCAAAAAACACTGTCGATTCCGAGCGAATGTTGGCCGAGATCGCACAGGCCGGTCTCCTTATTACAAGCGAGCCTGATAATGCGGATGTCGTGGTAATCAATACCTGTGCTTTTATCGCACCGGCAAAGGCCGAGTCAATCGAAATGATTACCCACGCCCTTCACCGCAAGAAACGAGGCACCGTAAAAAAGGTCGTCGTTGCAGGCTGTCTTGCACAAAAGATGGGAGAGCAACTTTTTTCCGAGCTCGACGGCATAGACGCCGTTATCGGGCTGGACAAGCGAGATTTAATCGTCCGCATAATCAAAGAAACGCTTTCCGGAAGAAGTCGCCCCGCTTGCGTCGGCGCCGCATCGCCTCCGGCAGCGAGTGACATTATCCCCGACGACAGAATCAGATTCCGAATCACCCCGAGTCACTGGGCCTACCTCCGCATCAGCGAGGGATGCAGCCATAAATGCTCCTTCTGCACCATACCTTCAATCCGAGGGCCATTCAGAAGCAAGCCGCTGAACTTGGTCCTGGCCGAGGCCAACGAGCTTGTTGCCGCAGGCGCCGTCGAGCTCAATCTGATCGCCCAGGACACCGCCTACTACGGCCGCGATTCGAAAGATATGCCGCGATTGGCAACCTTGTTAACCGAGCTTGCCAAACTTGACGGCCTCGAATGGATCCGCCTGATGTATCTCTACCCCGCACGAATCGACCAAGACCTTATAGAAACGGTCGCCGCCTCCCCAAAAATCGTCAACTACTTCGATATCCCGATTCAGCACGTCAACAGCCGTATCCTAAAGGCAATGCGCAGAGGAGAAACAGCCGACCGCATACGACCGCTCATAGACAACCTGCGAGCCGCCATCCTCGATGTAGCCCTCAGGACAACACTGATAATCGGCTTTCCCGGAGAGACCGACGATGAGTTCGCAGAGTTGCTCGAATTCGTCAAGTCCGCAAAGTTCGATGCCTTGGGCTGCTTCATCTTCTGTCCCGAAATCGGCACCCCCGCCGCGGACATGCCAGACCAGGTCCCCGATGACATCAAGCACCGGCGGCTCGAACAGATCATGCTCGCTCAGCAGCAGATCGCTTTCGCGAAAAACGCCCAAAGAATCGGCGGCAACCTCACATGCCTGGTTGATTCCGTCGATAACAGTGCTGTTAAGGGCCGCTACTACGGTCAGGCCCCCGAGATTGACAGCCTCTGTATCATAAAGAACTCTTCGGCCAAACCCGGACAATTCATACACACTAAGGTCATCGCCTCAAAGGACTATGATTTGATCGTCGAGCAAATTTAGTATTGAACCGAATTCACAACGCAGGTAAACTTTCAAACATGGTGCACTTGATTCCTAACATCTTGACCTTCGGCAGATTCGTATTGACCGTCATTTTCATCGCGATGCTGCTCTACAGCCCTCAAGTTGAGAATAAGAGCACGTTCCTGACCGTTGCGTTTGTCATTTTCGTCGTCGCAGGCCTAACCGACATCATCGACGGCAGGGTCGCCCGCAAGTACAACGTAACAACCAAATTCGGCAGAATGGTGGACCCGCTGGCCGACAAAATACTTGTCTGCGGATCGTTCATCAGCTTTGCAATGATCGGCCAGCCCAAGCTCTATGACCTCTCTCCCGCCCACTTGGCCGTTATACACTGGTCCGTCGCGGCGGTCTTAATCGCAAGAGAGGCTTATGTAACCGTCCTGCGACACCTGGCCGAGGCCCGCGGAATCAACTTCGCCGCCACCGTTTCCGGCAAGATTAAGATGTTCCTCCAATCATTCGCCATCGGCACCGTCGTTATTAAAATGGCCCACGTCCCCACCGCAACTTGGGCAAGCTGCTTTACATCCACCGTTTTCATAATCATGCTCCTCGTCACGGTCATCTCCGGAATAAGGGCCACAAAAAGACGCATCAGGAAGGAAACATCCTAAAAGGGAAGGGCTTATGAAAAAGCAATCCTCTTTCGCAGCCGGACTGCTGCTCATCTGGGCAGCCTCCGGCCTGCTCGCCGCCGCTGCGCCGGCAGACCCCGCGGAAACCGCGTTATCAACACTGGCGGAAGGCTTCTTGCCCCAACCCGCAGAGGGCAAGGTCTGGAAGCTTGCATGGAGCGATGAGTTCAACGGCACGAAAGTCGATCAGTCGAAATGGGACGTAATGGGCGACTCGAAACGCCGCGATGGATACTGGGTAAAGGAAGATGCATACCTCGACGGCGAAGGAAACCTCATTATCCGCACTAAGAAAGCGGGCGACCGTTATACCTGTGGCGCCGTGCGAACAAAAGACAGGTTCGAGCATAAGTTCGGCTACTGGGTCTGCCGATGCAAGTTCCCCATCGAAGAAGGCCACTGGCCCGCATTCTGGCTCCACACAGGCGGCGTCAACAAAATAGGCGACGAGGGCAAAGACGGCACCGAAATTGACGTTATGGAAAAGCCCTGGAGAGAGGACAAGACCACCCAGAACCTCCACTGGGACGGATACGGCAAAGAACATAAGAGTGCCGGCAAAGAAAGCGTAATCCCCGGCCTGAGCAAAGGCTGGCACACCTTCGCCCTGCTCTGGCGACCGGATGAATACGTCTTCTACGTCGATGGCAAAGAAACCTGGCGAACAAATGCAGGCGGCGTATCCCAGGTCCCCGAATACGCAAAGCTAACAGAAGAAATCGGCAAGTGGGGCGGCGATATAACCAAAGCCAACCTGCCCGATTACTTTGTAGTCGATTATGTCCGCGTCTATGACGAAGTAGCCGCCGACGATGCAGAGGCACGGGAGAAAGACCTTAATCTAAGGGCCGCCGACGTCAGGCCCGCCCCGCGACAGTTGGCTTGGCAGCAAGGCGAATTCATCGCATTTATCCATTTCGGCGTTAATACCTTCACAGCCAGAGAATGGGGAACAGGCGCCGAAGACCCAAATATCTTCAACCCCGACGCCCTCGATACCGACCAATGGTGCCGAATGATAAAAGCTGCCGGGATGACCCAGGCCATTCTAACGGTCAAGCACCACGACGGCTTCTGCCTCTGGCAAACCAGATACACCAGCCACTCCGTCGCATCCAGCAATTGGCGCAGCGGCAAAGGAGACGTCCTCCGCGACCTCGCCGAATCGTGCAAAAAGTACGATATCAAGCTCGCAGTATATCTATCGCCCGCCGATTTATACCAGATTGAGAATCCCGCCGGCCTCTACGGCAACCTCAGCGAATACACGCAGCGAGTAATCCCCCGCCCCGTCGCAGGCCGACCCTTCAAAGACAAGCGAACCTTCAAATTCCTCGTCGATGACTACAACGAATACTTCCTCAACCAGCTCTTCGAGCTGCTGACCGAGTACGGCCCGATCCACGAAGTCTGGTTCGACGGCGCACACCCGAAGCGAAAAGGCGACCAGAAATACACTTATCAGTATTGGTATCAGCTTATTCGCGAGCTTGCCCCGCAGGCAGTCATCTTCGGCAAGGGTCCCGATGTCCGATGGTGCGGCAATGAAGGCGGCGGCACGAGAGAGGCCGAGTGGAGCGTCATCCCCATAGGCAAGCCTATAAACGAATTCGACTGGCCCGATATGACCGATGATGATTTAGGCAGCCTGGGCAAGCTGAAAGAGAATTTCTATAATGCCGGCTACTTGCACTGGTACCCCGCCGAGACAGACACATCCATCCGCCACGGCTGGTTCTGGAGAGATGAAGCCCAGCACGTTAAATCGACCGAAGAAATCCTCGATATCTGGTATCGCTCCGTAGGAGGCAACTGCGTTTTGCTCCTCAACATCCCGCCCAACCGCAAGGGCCTCTTCTCCGAAAGGGACT
>DATEBC010000337.1:0-7412 GCA_035288065.1 Sedimentisphaerales bacterium
AAGGGCGACAGCTCGCCGGACAGTCCGACCGCCGAGGAAGACGACAAGCTCGCGCAGTTGGCTATTCGATACATCATCTGCAACGACGCCATCACCGCCCCGATTCCGGGTCTGATCAATCAGCGCCAGGTCGATAACGTCGCAGACGCCGCCGTACAAGGCCCCCTCGACAAGGAAGAGGCGAAAGAGCTTGGCGAGGCCATGGACCACGCCTGGGCCAGCCTCGGCGCCGACTACCAGTGGCTCAAGAACTGGGAATACGTATAACCGATGTCTCCGGAAGGGTCGTGAAGGAGCATTGATTCAGGGAAAACAGGGGATACGAAATGAGAGTCACGAGGTTCCGTGGTGCCACAATAAGTCTATTGATGATGAGCGGCTTGCTGTTTGTCTTTGCGGCAAGCTGCTCCTTTGATAAACAGCCCGATACAGGCGGAGCAAACGATAAGACGGTCGAGCCAACGCCTGTTGTCGAACAAGTTGAACCCAAGCCCAGCCCCGGTTTTGTGGCAAATCCGTTCTGCTATGCTTGTCATGCGGATTTCCAGGGTGAGGCGCTCGAATCCGCGCATGCGAAAGCCGGCGTCGGCTGCGAAAGATGCCACGGCGAATCCGACCGGCATCGAAGCGACGAGGCAAATATCACGCCGCCCGAGCTGATGTACCCCAGGGCGAGAATTACTCCGACGTGCATGATGTGCCACCCGCGTGATACGATCAAGCACGTCGATTCGCATAAGGTGATTCTCGCCGGTGCTGCAACCGTTTTTGACGAAGAAAAGCCCGAGGCCCCGCTTACGGTCTGCACCGACTGCCACGCGAAGCATCACAAAATGAACGTCCGCATCACCCGCTGGAACAAAGCAACCGGCGAAATTCTCACAAATTGATTTTGGCCCTGAGTGCCCTCTGGGCGGAACACGCCCTGAGCGGGGCTTCCCGTGCGATTTCTATTGTGCTTTCAGCGCAGCTATTTCAGCCTTGAGAACCTCATTCTCCGCTTGCAAGGCCTCGATCTTCTCGTTGAGGCCCTTGACCGCCTCGGTTAGCACCGTAATCATCCCGCCTAAGCTCCTGGCCTCTTCTTCCACGATGCTCACATCGTATACCTCATCTTCGACAATTTCTCCCGAAGGGTCGGTATATTCAACGATCCGCCGATTTGTCTTCTCCACGCGATTGACCGTAGCCCTTCCCAACACCGGCAACGAACTATGGTCTATCTCGCCGTCAACGCTTCGGGTATTCAGCACCTCGGCCAACGCATCTTGGGCTGTGCCGGTATAGCCCGGAGTGTTGTCAAAGATTCCGGCAACAGTAACGTCTCCCTCGAAGTAGTTCATCACGCCCGAACCTTCCTGATAGATCCCGTAAGTCACGCCCCCATGCAAGTTGGCATTGCTCGTGAATGGCTTCAGATAGAGAGCATAGCTGTTTATCAACTGGTCTGCTGCAGCGTCTAAGGCATCGGTCGTTGTGATTTTAATGCCGAAATTCTGCCCGCTCCCCGATGTTGCCTGATAATCTCCGTCCAGCTTTGCAAGGACTTCTACACCATAGTTCGCCAAATTCATAGCCCCTGTCATAATTTTCCCATGCGCCACAGGTTGCGCGCATGCATACAATCCCTTCGTCGTGTAAATGGGACTGGCGACGTTGTTGGGATTAGTCACTGACGCTCCTATTGCTATCATATATACCGTCTTACTGTTCGTCGAGTATCCGTCCATCGGAGAGATTTGTGAGTCGAGCCCGTAGTAGAGTCTTATATTAGCTTCCAGCCCCACAGGACAGGTGTAGAATTTCGCACCCGTCCTATATAAGCCCAAGGTCGTCGCATCAGGAAAATACTCGCACATTGTGCCGTAATAGTTCTTCGTCCCATAGGTGGCATCGCTTGTTACGGTCAATAGCCCATACCCATACTTAACATCGGGGGCTCCGTCGCTGACGAAGGCCAAAACCTTCTGTGTTTCATCGGTCGGAGTCGGGCACACGTATTTTACGCCGATAGTGCCCTCTTTTACTATCACATCTCCGCCGATAACGGTCCCAAGGCCGACCGCAACCAAAACGAAAACACACGCTGTCAACCTGCTTTTTAGTGCCTTCTTCATTTTAACTTCCTTTCTCTCTTTTTCATACTTCGTAATTCGAGATTCGATATTCATAATCCTTCAAACTTATGGATTTGCATTCTGATATAATTTCCCCTTCAGATACAGGTCGCCCGAATCGTCGATATATGCCACGGGCGCTCCGCTGCTCTCCTTGACAATGAAATCGCAACTCTCGCCCGACGGTTCGGCCCAGGTCTCCTGCACGGACCCGGCGAGGTACATATTCCCATTGGTGATATCGATTATCGCGACATCATTGCCCGCCGAATCCTGGACCCGGAACTCATCATTACCCGTCGCCGTCGGCGTCGTGTTTTCCGAGAGACTGCCCTTGAGAAACAGATTCCCTAAATTGTCGAACCAAGACATGAATTGTCCTGAGCCACTCTTTAGATAGAAGCAGTTTATATCGTTTATATCCCCGTAGACATACGACACGTCGTACCCGTCTGGGGGATTTTCACCGTTGGGATTAAAAGCAACCGTATCAAAATCGACTCCCAGAGTACCATCATCAACAAACTCATAACCATTAAGAAGTGAGTATTCATGTCCATACTCGTTGTAGCGGGCAACAGCTCTACTGGTGAATATCCTGGAACTTCCTAAAATCTCCACGGTTGCACCGTTGCCAACTCTAATCCCCTCGACGTTTACTGCGTACCCGTCATCGTCAGGATCAGAGGGATCGCCTATGTCTTCGATGCCTGAGATGTTTATAGTACAATTCTCCAGTACGGCAACCCCCTTGTTAGCTTCAATACCTTGAACGTGGAACCCTTGTTGGGCGGACCCCGCCTCAACTGTCAGCGTCAAATTGATCTGCGTGTTGGATATGTACACGAGAGCATCAGGATTGAAATAACAACTTAAGTTGATACCACATAGCTTTGTACCCACCTCCTTTGCGTAACCGTTGGCTGTAATAGTCACATTATCGATAACCCCACCAACGATGTCATACCCCGGCTGCGTCATTACTGTGATCCCGCCGGGTCCTTGTCCTACAGGAGTAAAAGTTGAGGGTCTGAGATTGCAGTCATAAATCTCAAAAGTCGAATACGCCGTGATACAGGACCGAAAATAGGTTCTAATATCAGTTCCGCTACCGCTTACGACAAGGTGCGCAAAAGCTACAACTGCAGGACCATGATGAGTATGAACAATACAATTATCTAATGTTCCATCCCCATTAAAGCAAACCGCATTTTGACTATTAGAACCAAATAGGTGATTGTATATTCTCAAATGCGACACAAGATTGTCATCTGTACAATTCACGCCAGCATTATAAATTCCACCCCCACCGTGCCATACTTGGACGTCATCGATATTGCTTCCCATTCCGATCAGGTCACAGTGGCCGGGCAAATCGTTCCCACCAGTTTCGCTATTTAATTGCTCGACATAAGTTCCCGGGTACACTTCAATACAACCAAGAGTGTCAGGGGCTAACGGAGGATCCATGGCGTTCATGGCCACTATGGCATCATTTATGGTTGTGTAGTCATACACATTACGGTCTTGACCAACGGTAATGACATAAGCGTAATCCCTGTCAAAAGCCCGCGTCATATTTAAAGGTAATAACATGACAACAATTACCACTAACCCATCAATCCTTTTCAACATGGTATATCCCCTACAAGGTAGGTGCTCGATTTCAAGCGAATGTATGAGACGCCCTCAATGTATCAAGTGCGTTGCTTGACTCATTTTTGCCTGCTGTCGTTTGTGGAGACACAGGGCCAGCCCGCCCAAGGCGAGCAAAGCAATGCTCATCGGCTCAGGAATGTTGATGAGCAGAGTGTCATAACCGATGGTCGGGTCCTGATAGTCCGTGAGGTAAATGGTGACATTAGCCACACGACACGCGTAAAAATCGATCCAGTCAACCAATACCCCATACAACGGTGGAGGAGGAACGCTACTATCCGCCAACTCAATGAAAACAACACTGCCGGGGTAAGAGTATCCGGCATCTGCGATCCGCTCATAATCATCCGGTATCAGGCCAGCCTCGACCCTACTCAAATCGCCGGGGTAGAAGATTTGGGCCTGTGCAGCATCCAGGCTGCACGGGCCAACCGTGAACAAGAAAAGCCGAGTATTTGATGGAGTTCCGCCATCCCCAAATACACCAATTGCAGCGTACTCGCCCGGGTTCATGTAGATGTGGCTGTCAAGCGTACCATTCACCGAAATAAACAACGTGCCATTTGCCACGGAAGTCATCATGAGAATTGAAAGCAAACCTATAGATTTATTCATGCCCTCTATCCTTTCATTTTGAATGAGCGCGTGTAGTTTTCCGCTTTCTCACCAAAACAAGCCCACCTGAGCCCAGAACCATCACAAGACACCCATTAATTTCCGCTTCATTGCCCTGTCTCCTTCAAAATCCCGTTTCTCAATGCGAACCAATGAATACAGGCGCAATCGCTACAATCGCCCGCTTCATAATTTGCCTTTTCGCCAAAAATCCCAAAACTAACATCTATTTTACCATCCAGTTGGCAAAGTGCAAGCTCTTTTCTTGTTTTCTTGAAGATATTTTTCTTCCATTTCCCGTCGAAGCCAGCAACGCCGGTTGAATCCTGATGAGGAACCACCCTAATACGAGTTGCGCATTAACCGCAGAGAGCCGTATCAAAGCGGCGCGCCGGTGTTGTCTTTGTATTTCTCGCGGAGTCGTTTTAGCTCCGTTTTTAGCTGCTCGACGATTTTGGCGTAAGCCGGGTCATTGTAGAGGTTTTTCAGCTCATCCGGGTCTTTCTTTATATCGTATAGCTCCCACTCGTCGATATCGTCGTAGAAGTGTATGAGCTTGTAGCGCTGCGTTCTGACGCCGTAATGCCTTTTGACGCTGTGGACGGCGGGGTATTCGTAGTAGTGGTAGTAGATTGACTTGCGCCATTGTCGCGGCGTTTTGCCCCGGAGAATCTGCCTGAGCGACTCGCCCTGCATATCCGCCGGCGCCTCAACGCCTGCGAAATCAAGAAACGTCGGGGCGAAATCGAGGTTCTGAACGAGAACCTTGTTCACCGATCCCGCTTTGATCTCTTTTGGATAACGAACCAGCAGAGGCATCCGCAGCGATTCCTCATACATGAATCTCTTGTCGAACCAGCCGTGATCGCCGAGATAGAAGCCCTGGTCCGATGTATAAAAGACAACCGTGTTCTCAGCCAGGCCCGAAGAGTCGAGGTAGTCGAGCAAACGCCCGACGTTATCGTCAACGGAGGCGATGCAGCGAAGGTAGTCCTTGATATATCTTTGGTATTTCCAGCGGATAAGGTCTTTGCCCTGCAGGTTGGCTTTCTGGAAAGCCTCGTTTTGGGGATTGTAAGCAGCGTCCCAATCCTTCTTCTGCTCAGGTGTGAGGTTCTTAGGTGCGGTGAGCTTCAGATCTGTGGCGTTCATAGTCTTTTCGATGCTCATATCCTGCTCCTTAGCCGCTCTGCCCCGCCCGGTGTAATCGTCGAACAGGGTCGCCGGCTCGTGGATAGTAACATCGTCATACATTGTCAGATGTTTCGGCCCCGGCTCCCAGGAGCGGTGCGGGGCCTTGTGGTGGCACATCAGGCAGAACGGTTTCTCCGTATCCCGGCTTCCAAGCCAATCAAGCGCGTGGTCCGTGATGATATCGGTAACGTAGCCGGTGTATTTCTTTTGCCGACCCATCTCTATCATATTGGGATTGTAGTACACGCCCTGGCCGGGCAGGATATTCCAGTAGTCAAATCCGGTCGGGTCTGTTTTTAGATGCCACTTGCCGATCATTGCGGTCTGGTATCCGGCCTTTTGCAGCAGCTTGGGGAACGTCTGCTGCGAGCCGTCGAATTTCACGGTGTTGTCTATAAGCCCGTTGATATGGCTGTGCTTGCCCGTGAGAATCACGGCCCGGCAGGGCGCGCAGATTGAATTCGTACAGAAACAATCGGCAAAACGCATGCCCTCTTGGGCGATGCGGTCGAGGTTTGGCGTTTTGTTGATCCTGCTGCCGTAGCAGCCCATCGCATGTGATGCGTGGTCGTCGGCCATTATGAATATGATGTTGGGGCGATTAGCGGCCTTGCCCGATGCCCGCCCGCCGCTGACACAGCTCGGCAGCGCCGCCAGCCCCGCTGCAAGACCGATCTTCTTTAGAAATCCCCGCCTTGTCTGTGTATTCATCTTGACTCCTTTCATGGGTTCTGAGAATTGTTCGATTCTGCTTGCGCCGGTGCTTATACGTCGAATAACGCTTAATGATACGGCGTTAACGGCTTTTTGTCCAGTTTATAAGGAATCTTGACAGGGCTTCCGCATCTTATTCCAAATAGCGGTTTTCGGCACCAAACGTGCGTTATTAGGCCGACAGAGGCCTTTCCGGCGGCAGTAGGGCACTCTTTGTGAAAAATTCTAAAAAAAACTCTTGACAATTCAAACAAATGTTTTAAGCTATCGTATGAAACAAACGTTTAGGGATTCTCTTATGGCAATGTCACAAGGAAAAAACGCTGTTGAAGGTGATGCAGCGTCCGTTCGAGAGCGGTTGCTTGATACAGCCGAAAGGCTTTTCTCCGAGCATGGCTTCGAGGGAACGAGTGTTCGGGACCTCGCCTCCGCCGCAGGCTGCAATATCGCATCGGTCAACTACTATTTCGGCAGTAAGGAGAGACTGTACGAAGAGGTCTTTCGCAGGCACTTTATTCCGATGACCGATGTTCGCGTCGCGAGCATTGACAAGGTGATGACCGAGAGTAACGGCAGGCCCGAATTGGAGGTTCTGCTCAAGGCCTTCGCCGACGCATTCATCGAGCCGCTGGCCGATGAAGCCAGGGCTTCTCGTTTTATGAAGCTTATGGTGCGAGAGATGATCGACAACCACTTGCCCTCCGACTTATTCGTCAAAGACGTAATCATACCTACTGTGTCCGCCATGCGGACGGGTCTGGTCAAGGCGTGTCCGGGTTTGGATGAATCAAAGGTTCCGTTAATCGTTCATTCGGTCATTGGCCAATTAGTGCAGGCAGTCCATAGCGAGCGTATGCTGGAGCGGGCCGGGGACGCCGATGTCCCGAAATTTCCCTTGGCCACGGTGATTGACCATATTGTGAAGTTTTCTGCGGCGGGGATTCGCGCTTATGCCGGGGAGAAAAGTGAATGAAGAATTGGCTGGCCGTGATTTGTTTGTCGTTGGTTGTGGCGGCATTATGCATGCTGGCAGGATGCGTGGTCGGACCCAAGTATTCCAGGCCGCAGACGCCGGCGGATACGAACGACGGATATTTTAATATCGTGGCGCAC
>DATEBC010000338.1:0-4087 GCA_035288065.1 Sedimentisphaerales bacterium
TTCGCCGCCCTTGTCCACCGAGGCCGCGGATACGACCAAATCGGCAAAGTAGTTCGGTAGCCCCGTTGCGGCGAGGTCACGCTGCAAAACGGTCACGCGGGTCCCGTACAGCCCGGCAGCATCCAGCAGCTCCCGGGCTTCGGTAACTTTGCCAGGATCCGATTCGACGGCATAAATCTGCAGGTCCGTAAGTTTGGCCAGCTCATAAGCTAAGCCCCCCCTGCCGCAGCCGAGGTCAAGACAGTAGCCTTTGGTCTTCCCAGTTCGGTTAATGATTTCGCGGGCCACTGCTGCAAACGTCCGGTTCTCCCCATAGCCGGATCGTCTCGGCTCAGGCCTGATTTCAATTACGTCTTTCGCAGTCTTCTCCCCATAGCAATATATAGTGCCATGATCGGTTGCGACTATCAGAAAACCCGACGCAGCGGCAAGTCCAAGCGGCTCGCCGTCAACATCGGCGGTCATCACAACAGACTTGGACCTGATATCCGCCGTAACTACTTTCCGGTTACTGGTTCCCGCAACGACCGTTTCGCCGGCCCCTATCAGGCACGACCCCAACGCTTCCGAACACTGTATCGACCAGGAAGCAGGACTTAGAGAGACCTTCGTGACAGCCTTTCCGTCGGCATCCTTAATCTGCTCTTCGAGAAGGAGTCTTGAACGGGTAATCCCCCGTATAGTCCGGCCCTGGGCAAAGACTACATCCTGCGGGAAAACCGCCGCCGCCGAGCCGGGCGTCTTGTTCAGCAGCAACAGCCCGCTCTCCGCTCGAAACACCGAATTGCCGCTGAATATAAAACCGTCCGTGAGCATAGCGAACGGACCCGGACGCACCTGGCCGTACCTCTGTAGATGAAAGTAGCGAAATGTCCCGTCGGCCCTGTCAAAACCAGCCGGAACCGCGCGACCTGTGGACACGAGCAGCGTATCCCCGGCGGCCGTCAGATAGCCCTGCGCCGAAACGCCGCTGCGGGCACGGGCCGTAGGATGAGGCTGATCCATCACCAAGCCGCCCGATGAGTCGTTCGCCCAAAGCTCTTTACCGGTCTCCGGATCGAGCGAATAAAGGTAGATTCCTTCCGAAGGCCAAATCCCCCCGCCGAAATACAAGATGCCGTCGAGAATAGCAGCGGCCCCTCTAACAGGCCGCCTCGAAACCATCCGCCCGTTGCCCAGCACCATATCTCCCTCCGGACCCGCTCGCTTCTTCCAGACAAGCCCCCCGGTCCTTGCCGAGAGGCAGTAAAGATACCCATCGTCGCTGCAGACATACACACGACCGCCGAAGAAGGCCGGGGCAAAGCGGACCGGACCCTCCGTGAAAAAACGCCACATCAGGCTGCCTCTTGCGAGGTCCAAAGCATATACTTTGTCGTCGCCTGACCCGGCAAAGAAAACCATCCCCTCGGCAATGATCGGCTGAGGCGCATAATCGAACGTCATCCGCGTATCATGCCCTCGCCAGGCCGGACGCGGCACATATCTCGCCCCATAAACCCAATGCAGCGACAGATCAGCCGACAACCGCTCGGACGTATAGCCGCTTCGGGCCGCATCGGCGCGGAACTGAGGCCAATCGTCTCCCCCGGCGATTCGCCCGCCAAACGCCAGAACAACTGATATAAGAAAGATCATTTTCATTTTTTGCGGCCAACAAAACAATTCGGCACAAACTACCGTCCCTGCCCCAGCGCATTCAGCAGCCGGATTGCCGCCTCAGCCATTTTTTCGCCGCCGCCCGGAGCTATGCGGGAATTCACCGTCTCGTAGCTGCCCTCGGCGAACGCCTTCTCCGTCGGGATATAACCGGGCGCATCGTGGCAAAGCTCGATTATCAGCGTGGTCGCAAAGGGGCTGGCTTGCTTGATGGCAAGGCCCAAATCAACGAACACCTCGCCCGGCAGGCCCACCACAGCCACGTCACGGCTCAGCCGAAACGCCTGAACCTCCAGGCCAATCGTATCGCCGCCGCGCAGCTCGAGCGACATAATCTTGTACGCCTTCACCTGGTCGAGAAACGGTAAATCCGCCGTCCCCACCTTTTTGATATTCTCGCGCGCCCAGGCAATCTCCTCCGGCCCGTATTTCTGAAGCGGGACCTGCACGACCTCCCGCCGGACCGCAAGAGCCGGGTCGGCCACCGCCTTGAGCTTATCGCCTTCGGAACCGACCGTCTCGCCCAGCGTCCCGCCTATGAAATCGGTCTTGAGACGGTCCTTGTTTGTAACGTCGATATGGTTGATATCGCCGCACGTCCCCGTCCCGAAGAGCAGGATGAAATCGCCGCCGTATCTCTCGCGGAGCGACTGCTCGATGTAGAACGGGTAATCCGCCGCGTACAGGGTCCCGCCGACAGTATCGAGATGCAGGGCGAAGTTGACCATCGCCATAACGGGCTTTTCGCTCTCGCCCTGTAGAAACAAAACCATCCCTACCTGCGGATCGACAGGCCCTGCCGGCTCTACAATGTCGGGATTGGGCACGCCCGGATTGAAGCGGACCGTCCCATCCTTCATGTGAAATCGCCGATTGAATGAAAGACCCTGCTGCCGGGTCGTCCCGGCTTTCAGGCGAACGGGCCTGGCCGCCGCATCGGCACGCATTATGACTTCAACAAGTTTTGCAGCCAATTCCGACGGGTAATCCACCTTCTCGCACGGGTCGGCCCCCTGCTCGGCGACCGCTTTATCGTGAAAGTGCTTCCTCAAGGCCCCGGAATAGAGCGGGCCGGTATGGCTGTGCGTAGCGGCGATAAGGATATTATCCGAAGGGATGCCGGTCTTCTCAGCCGCGCCTTTACGGACGCGGGACGAAACGTCCGCCGATATGCCGATTATGTCGCAGAAGACCATAGCCGCACTTTCGCCGCCCTGCCGCAGAACAATAGCCTTGGCCTGCAGCGGGTTCAATACTCCCGTGCTCAGCCGCTCGCTGAAGTATCCGCTCATTCGATAGCCCACAGGCGGCGTAATATCAATCACCGCAACGCCCGCGGTCATCTCCGCAGCATCGACCCCCGGCAAGAAAACCCAAAACAAAGCCACAATCGCCGAGATTCTGATAAATGCGTTCTTCATAGCCGTCTCCATATAAATCTTCAAACGTGATCTTCGCACGATTGTCATTGCGAGGAGGCCGCAGGCCGACGTGGCAATCTCATATCCCTCGAAAGATGGAGGGTGATCCACTGACAATACGCCTCACGATACCACCTACGGTCCTGATTATGACGGAGTAACTTCGCCAAAACCCGACATCAGCCCTTCGCAGCGACAAGCTGCTCGACGAACTTTCTCGCCTTTACGGCCTCAGCCAACGTCTTCTTGAGGTCCCCCGGCTCGAGACACTCGACCACAAGTGCGCCGCCTTTGAACCCGCCCTTCTGCAACCGGGCCATCACGGCCGGAAAATCAACCATCCCGGTCCCCGGCGTAACCGCCACGTTCTTCGGGTGCTTGTAGTCCTTAATGCACATCCCGACAACGAGGCCGTCAACTGTCGCAGCATCATTTACAGGGTCGAGCTCGGCATTCGAATAATAGAAGATGTTGCCGGGGTCGTACCATATTCTAAAGTTCTTGTGGCCGACCATTTCAACAGTCTTGCGGCACTGCGGCCCGGTCGCGTTCAAGCCGCCGTGCGGCTTAACGCTGATGCCCATACCCTTTTCAGCCGCATAGTCGCAACATTCGGCGACGGCCTTGTAGTAGCGCTCGTGCAACTCCTTGCTGCCGGTCCCGCCCATCATCAGATTTTTCACGCCGCATACCGCACAATTGTCGATAAGCTTCCTAAGGCCCTCGATGCCCGCTTCCAGCGATTTATCAACGGGGATGTCGCCGCCATATACCGAGGGCACTGAAAGGCCGCGCTTCTTCACCTCTTCGGCGACCGTCGCCGCCTCCTCCGGCGTGGTCGAGACGGAAATCACCAGGTTGTCTTTCGATTTGGCGGTCATAAGCCCGGCGTATTTGAACCCGGCCTCGGCAATCGCGTCTAAGGCAACGCGGTAATCATACTTATCCCAGGGCCGAGTGTAGCAGCCGATCTGCCATCGCTCTTTCTTCTTCTTGTCCGCCTCTTC
>DATEBC010000339.1:0-3626 GCA_035288065.1 Sedimentisphaerales bacterium
AGCGCCTCCAATT
This sequence comes from Sedimentisphaerales bacterium, assembly GCA_035288065.1. Taxonomy (GTDB): domain Bacteria; phylum Planctomycetota; class Phycisphaerae; order Sedimentisphaerales; family Anaerobacaceae; genus JAFGCD01. The sequence goes on from DATEBC010000339.1 coordinate 14, forward strand.
GCTCGCCCCGGCTCTCAAATGCGCCGCCGCAACTCAACAGAGCAATCTCTCCACCCGCGCCGCAGACCGCAAAATTCACTCCGAATTTGCTAATCCTTTCGCCATACTTCCCAAGAGCACGAAGCTGCAAAGGGCCAAGGTTTTTCCTGATCGTATCCAATGTATCATCCTTCAAGCATGTTATGACTGGTCCGCTGCCTTGCCTTGCCGGGGCCGCATCCACACGTCCGGCTCCAATGGTTAAGCCGGTTAAGCCGTGGCCTAGCCACATGGCATAGCCATATCAACCCTCGACCACTAACTCCTTCGCATGAAGGATATCCTCGATATACCCCAACAGCTCCCTTGGGCTGAACGGCTTGCTCAGACAGGTCGATATTCGCAGCTCCTCCTGCTGCTCTTTGGAGACAGCGAAGCTCCGCGCCGTCAACAGAATCACAGGGATATCCCTTGTCTTTTCGTCCCCGCGAAGCTCCTTGACGAGCTCCAGCCCGCTCATCACCGGCATCTGGTAGTCCGTTACGATTACATCCGGCATCTCTTCCCGAGCTATCTCAAGCGCCTGCGCGCCGTTGTCCGCCGTTATGACCTCGTAGCCGTTGTTACGCAACTTTATCGCGACAACGTGCACGATGTGTATTTCATCATCAACCACCAGTATTCGTCTATCTGACATTATCTTGCCTCCACCAACAATCTACTGTTAACACGCACGCGATCCTCCCGCCATCGAACCATTCCTCACGCAATCCGCTGGCGGCGGACCGGCTCGCGTGTCGCAAGGGGCAGCTCAAAACCAAATGTGCTGCCTTCGCCGACCTTGCTCGTCACAAAAACCGTCCCGGCGTGGACCTTCTCGACTATCTGCTTTACCAGGTTCAAACCGAGACCCGTCCCCTTCGCCTGCTTGTTGTTCGCACTGACTCTGTAAAACTTCTCGAATAGATGCTCAATCTCGTCTTCCGGGATGCCGACTCCCGTATCCGACACGGTGACTCTGGCAACGCCCTCAATTTCGTCAACTTCGGTCGCGATCCTGACCGAACCCCCGGCAGGCGTGTACTTCACCGCATTGCTTAACAGGTTGACTATAACCTGAGAGATCATATCCTTATCGACACGCACCTGATCGAAAACAATCGGCTTTTGCCGGATTATTTTGATATTCTTCTCTTCTGCGTAGCTCTTGATCATCTGCATCTGCTCTTCTATGAGCATCGTAAGGCTCGCCTGTTCCTTGCTGACTTTGATCAGCCCCGATTCTATTCGTGAGATGTTCAGTATGTCCTCAATCAGACGATTCAGTCTCCTGGCCTGATTCTGAATTACCGAATAGAACTCCTTCCTCGTCTCTTCATCGTCGGCTTCGCCGTCCGCGAGCATCTCGGAATAGGCTGTAATAGACGCCAGAGGAGTCTTTAATTCGTGCGAGACGTGACTGACAAAATCGTTCTTCATCTGCGAGACTTCTCTCTCACGCGTAATATCATGCAGCACCGCCGCCGCCCCGCCCGCCGAGGCGGGCTCGCCCTCGTCGAAAACGCACGAAACTACGCAATCAAACACCCTGCCCGCGGCACGGGCATCTTTCCCCGTGGTTGGAGAGAATTCTATTTCTCGCCTCGTCGCCCTTGCCTTGCTCTTCTTGCTGCTTGTCACCAGATCGACGAACTGGCTGCACTGGCTCCCTATGAGCTCCGAAATCGACTTGCCATGCGAATCCTTATGGTCAAAACCGAATAACTTCCCCGCCGCCTCATTTGCCATCACAAGCCTGTCGTGCTCGTCAACAACGATCACCGCGTCGCGCATGCTGTAGATAATCGCCTCGGTGTTCTTCTGTTGTCTCCGGGCAAGCTGAATCTCGATGTGCGAATCCATGAGGTGTTGTTTCGACTCGGCAGCCTGATTTGCACAGGCGCCAAAAGCGGCATTGATAGCCTCGACGAGCCGATTGGGTCTCGATTCAATCGCCTCTTTGCGCCTGCTCTGAAGCCATGCGACTGTGGACGTGATACTGCCCGATAGCCGCAACGACGACCAACCCAGCCAGATCACGCCCACAGCCCCAATGGCAAATAACACCGGAATGACAAGACCTAAGCCTTGTATGCCGGCAAACCGCCAGCCCTCTTCCGAGCCGGAATCCTGCAATACGGCCCATGCGCCTGAAAACAGGCCCAGAACAACAAAGGCCGTCACTGCCAAATATAAGCTTCTTCCCGATTTCAACCCTGCAACTCCATCTCAGTCGATCATCTCCTCAGCCACATAGGAGCTTCTCTCTTGTCTGCATCCTCCAAAATGATGCGGTCGAGCTTCGCGGCCTCTTCGGGACTCGTTTCCCTGAGAATCCGCTCTTTCAGCCTGATGGCCTCCAGGTACGCCGGACGAACTCGAAGTGCAAGCCTCACGTTCTCCATGGCGCCGCTCATATCCTTTTGGGTGTAGCACCTCACCGCATCTACATAGTGCTCCTCAGCAATCTTGCCTCTGCCTGTCTGCTGCAATTCGTCCAATATCCCCTCGCGTTTGCGCCGAATGTCCTGCGCTCTTGCATCGCCATCGGTCTCGCTCGGCTCGTCAATGATAGTCGGAGTAAGCAGAACAACCACTTCGTGGCGCTCAATCTGATCGGCCTTGCCCCTGAAAAGCAATCCCACAAGCGGTATATCGCCCAGAACCGGAATCTGAGTCCTCTTGGCTACTATCTTGTCCCTGAACAAGCCTCCGATAACAATCGTCTGCCCGTCCTTGACCAATATGTTGCTCACCAGCTCCGCGGAAGTTTCATCGGGAACGTTCTGTGTATTCAAAACCGCGGAACTATCTTTAGGATGTATATCCATCCGGATATAACCGTCATTCCCAATGAACGGCCTGAACGACAGCTTCGTACCGGAATCAAGGAAGTCCGTCTGCTCAGTTGTTGAGGTCTGCGTGGTAATCGAACCGCTCTTATAGCCGAGCTTAGTGCCGATATACACCTGACCAAGCTGCTTGTTCACCGCCAGTATCTTTGGGTTCGCTAAAATCGTCGTATCGGTAACCGTTTCCACAGCCCTGATGAAGGCCGCTGTGCCGCCTATCGACAACCCGAGCGTCAGACCCCCGCTCTTCGTCACCTGAGACGTATTCTGACTCGTCGTGTAGTCTATCTTGTCCGAGGTGATGCCGGCAAGACTTGTTACAGCCGTCTCGAAATTGCCCCAGTCAATCCCAAACTGCATATCCTCTGTGAGCGTAACATCCATAATCGTCGCTTCAACAAGAACCTGCTTGGGACGAACATCGAACTTCTCTATGATCTTGGCAGCTTCTTCGACGTTCTCGGGGAAGTCAAAGATCACGATCGCATCGTTCGTCGCAGCGGCATCGCCCCCGCCCGTGATCGAGCTTATCGACTCGCCTGTCGGAAACTCGGTCTTGGCCGCAGTCGTCGTCTCGACCTTCATGCTCGCATTGCCGCTCAGAACCGGCGTAACCAGCTTCTTTGCCTCCGTCGCCGTGACGTAGTAAAGCGTGAAGACCTTATAGCTCATTCGGCCCGGGTCTTCTATAATCGCTTTGTACTCAGCGGCTGTATAGACTTTGATGACATTGCCTTCCGCCT
>DATEBC010000340.1:0-3332 GCA_035288065.1 Sedimentisphaerales bacterium
CCGCGGGCGCCGGCGGCAGGACCATCCGCCCCGTCGGAACCTGCTGGGACCACTTCGCGCTCGTCTTCGAGTACCCCGGCAATATCGGCATTACATTCAGCTCTCGCCAGTGCGACGGCCACGGAACCCAGCCGGAAGGAATAAGAAACAGAATGTTCGGCAGCAAAGGCGTCCTCGAAACCGAATACGGCGGACAGGTAATCATCCGCGGCAAGGGCGATACGTTTTATCGCGGCGGAAGCAGCCCCGGAATCTACAAAGATGGGGCAATAGCCAACATCGCAACCTTCCACAAGGACATCGCCGAAGGCAACTGCGAAAACCCCACAGTCCCCGAAAGCGTCCGAAGCAACCTAATTACAATCTTGGGCCGAACCGCTGCATACCAGCAAACAAAAGTAACCTGGAAGGAAATGCTAACCAAAAACGAAAAGCTCGACGCTAATCTCAAAGGACTGAAAGCATAAACAGCGCAGGTTGTGCAACGTGTATTGTCATTCCCGCGAAAGCGGGAATCCAGTTTTTTGCTCTGGACACTTGCTTTCGCAGGGGCGGCATTGGCGGTTCTTGTTTTCTGGAATAGAGAGCAGGCAATCGTCTTTTCTGTTTTCCATTGTCGCCTTGTGCTGGTATTATCTCAGTTTTCGGAGATACGAATATGGAACTTGAATACTTGACTCGCCGGCGGATGCTGGCTAATACGGCCTGGGCGGCTGCCGCCGTGACGTTGACGGGGTCGTGCAAGTCGCCGCTTAGGCTGGGCGGATCGCGTAAGGGATTTAAGCTGGGCGTGTGCGACTGGACTATCGGCAAGAGGAGCGATCCGGGATCGTTCGAGGTGGCTAAGAGGATCGGGCTGGATGGGGTGCAGGTCGATTTCGGCGGCGGGGAGAACGACCTGCAGTTGTTCGATACGGCCCTGCAGGCCAAAATTCTCGCCGAGGCGGCCAAACAAGAGATGCAAATCGCCTCGCTGGCGATGGGCCATTTGAACAACATCCCCTACAAGAGCGACCCGCGGACCGAGGCTTGGGTCTCGCAGGCAATCGGCGTGGCGAAGTCGATGCGGCAGAGCATTATCCTTATGGCGTTCTTCGGCAATGGCGACTTGAAGAACGACCCAGAAGGTATCGACGAGGTCGTCGCACGGCTCAAGAAGGTCGCGCCGAAGGCTGAGGACGCCGGGGTGGCCTTGTGCATCGAATCGTGGCTCAGCGCCGAGGAGCATCTGGCGATTATCGAGCGGGTCGGCTCGCCCGCGGTCAAGGTCTATTACGATGTGGCCAATTCCAATATGGCCGGCTACGATATTTATAAAGAGATTCGCCAATTGGGAAGGCATATTTGCCAGTTCCACGCAAAGGACTACGACGACCTCTACGGCAAGGGCACTATCGACTTCGAGAAGGTCCGCAGCGCGATTGACGATATAGGCTACCGCGGCTGGCTCGTTATGGAAGGAGTAAAGATGCCGCTCGGCGTCGAGGAAAGCTGCCGATACGATTGCGAGTACCTGCGGAAGATTTTCCCACAGAAGGTGTAAGGTTTTTGAACACAGTACCCTGAGGTGATTCGCCACAGAGGGATGTGACATTGCTGAAATCCGAAGCACGAAGCACGAAATCCGAGACAATACCAAATGCCCAAAGCACGAATTCTCAAAACGAGGTGTCTCGGAGGCGTCAATCCGGGCGTTTAGGATTTTGGTGATTCGGACTTTGAATTTGTCTCGGATTTCGGAATTCGGATTTCGTATTTTCACGGATGTGAGTAGATAGAGCAGACGATGCTTAGAAAGGACGGTTGTATGAGAAAGCAGATTCGATTCGCAATTATTGCAGTATTGGTCTTTGGGGTAGCGCAGGTTGTTTTCGCTACGGCTCTGGATGACTACGTGGCCAAGCCGGATGCGAGCTACAAATATACCGTTGTCAAGACCATCGAGGGGGTCGGCTATACAGGCTATGTGGTCGATATGGTCTCGCAGACCTGGCGGAGCGAGAACGAGGTCGATAGGACGCAATGGCGGCACTGGCTGCGGATAGTCAAGCCGGCCAACGCCAAGGGCGATACCGCTTTGCTGTATATCAACGGCGGAAGCAACAGGGGCGAGCAGCCGGACTCCGTCGATATGATGCTCGGAATGATGGCGATACAGGTAAATTCCGTCATTGCCGAGCTGAAAATGGTGCCGAACCAGCCGCTTGTCTTCGCTGGCGACGGCAGGTCGAGGTCCGAGGACGCGATAATCGCCTACACCTTCGATAAGTACTTGGAGACCGGCGATGCGACCTGGCCGCTGCTCCTGCCGATGGTCAAGAGCGCCGTCCGCGCGATGGATACCATGCAGACGCATTTGAAGGGCCTGGAGGCCGGGGCCGTCGATATCAAGAAATTCGTTGTCTCCGGAGGGTCCAAGCGGGGCTGGACTACGTGGCTGACCGCGGCGGTGGATAAGAGGGTGGTTGCGATTTGCCCGGCTGTTATCGACGTTCTGAATATGGGCGAATCCATGAGGCATCATCACGCCGCCTACGGCTTCTGGGCCCCGGCCATTCACGATTACCAGGAGAATAGTATATTCGACCGGCTGGATACGCCGCGGGGCAAGGAGCTGCAGACGTTTATCGACCCGTACAACTATCGCGACCGATATACTATGCCGAAGTTTCTGCTCAATTCCTCCGGCGACCAATTCTTTCTGCCGGATTCGGCCCAGTTCTATTTTGCCGACCTTCCGGGCGAGAAGTATGTCCGGTATTTCCCGAATACGGGCCACGGCCTGGATTTGAGCGCGTTCGGGGCGGTTACGACGTTTTACAGGTCGGTGCTGGCCGGCGCCGACAGGCCCAAGTTCAACTGGACCGTGCAGGATGATGGGGCGATTGTAGTCGAGTGCCGGACCGAGCCGAAAGAGGTCAAGCTTTGGCAGGCTACGAATCCGGAGCATCGCGACTTCCGCATCGACGTCCTGGGTGCGATGTGGGCCGGCACGCTGCTGGAGGCCCAGAGCAAGGGCGTCTATGTCGGTAAGCCCGCTCAGCCCGAAAAGGGCTGGACGGCCTATTTCGTCGAGCTGACGTTCGACGGCGGCGAGATCGGCCCGTACCAGTTCACAACTGAAGTGCGGGTCCTGCCGAAAACGCTGCCGTTTGCGGAGAAGAATTAGACACAGACGCACTGTCCCATAGGGATTAACCACCTATGAAGAGATCGAAGTCAAGTAATAAAATTTCCTTTGCCTCAAAATATTTGATTCGAGGGCATCCTAACTTGCGATGTCAGGTCAACCATGCCGGAGACGAATTTTTCCTGAACCGCCTTTTCCCGTT
>DATEBC010000341.1:0-5450 GCA_035288065.1 Sedimentisphaerales bacterium
TAACTGGCCACGTTGATGCTGCCGTGTGACGGGATGAATCCGACGAAGTTTACCTTGATCATGATTTTCTCGCCCGGCTTATAAGCGACGTCGCCCTTGCCGCGGGTCTTGTTGAAATACTTGAACAGTTTATCCCATGCCGCCGCATCGTCGCTTGCGCCGGTAAGCTGCTGCACGGCTCGTGACATCATTCGGCTGACCGCAGCTTGATTCGTATGCTCGGTTTGCCACCAGTGGCCATCTCCGGGGCCTTCCCAGTCGGTCGCATCGGGGTCGTGCACCCAGACAACTCGCCCGGGATTGATTCCTTTAGGCGTTCCCATCGGCTCATTGACGTTCTGAGCCTCAGCCAATACAAGTGTTTCACCGGTCGAGCTTATTGCGACCCAAAGTGCTCCGACGCCGGCGGCAACAAGCAGGACTGCAAGCACATATCGTCTTTTCGCGGCGGTGAGCCTGGCCTTTCTAAAAGCCGCACAGGATGCAGCCAACCCGGCCAGCCAGATTACAAAGCCGGAGGCCAATGGGAAAGCGATTCGCTGACACGGATACGTAGCCCGTGAGGGCTTGGGGACCACCCGCACCAAAAACCATATCAAAGCCGCCAACCCAACAATCGGCAATATCCATATTGGCCAGCGACGTTTCGCTTGGTGCGCGTGACGGGCGCGTGATGCGGGACAGGCTTTCTCAGACTCGTTGTTTCTCAGGGATTGCATTACTTGGCCTCCGTAAATCTGCAATTATTCCGGCAACCGCCTTCTCGCGCCGTGCAAGAAGCTTAGTCGCCGCACATCTATTGTTTGCGATACTGATGTGGATTCTACGCCGGGGTGAGCGAATCGTCAATCCGAAACTACCACGGCTCCGCTGGGCCGGCGGATGCGGCGCCTCGGCTATTTGGATTTGGCAAGGCCGGCTGTGCTATTTTGTCTGTTCGAGCAGCTTCTCTCGATCCATATCGATCTTCGGGAACCAGCGGAGCTTGTCGGCCTCCTGCCCCAATTTGGTCTTTGCGCAGCGAATCACCAACTCCTTGTAGAAGCGGTCGGCCTCGTTCGGGTCCCTGCCTTTCATCCACGACCCGGCTATACAAAGAACACGTGCCGTTTCCTCGGAGTTGTCGGGCATAAGCTCTGCCGCCCGCCAGGCGTACTGAATGGCAGTGTAGCGGTAGTGGTAGGCTATCTGCGGGACAGCTACGTGCTGCTGAACTCGCCTGGCCTCGTCGCGTGTGGGTGGGAGGATTTGCCCGTCGGATTCGTCCTCGCCGAGCATTTTGAAAGCTCTACGCCCACCGGACGCAAAATGGCAGCCGGCGGCAGCGTCGGGCTTGAACGGCATATCCCCGACCAGGTCCGGCAGAAGCTCAGCGATATGGGCCACAAAATACGCCCCGGCACAGGCGCCTTCGGCGGCTACCAGGGAATATGGAGGGAGTCGAATCCGCGCCGCTACTTCGGAGGCTCCGACCCACACAAAGAGGGCTGCGCAATAGGCTATTAGCCAACTGCCCATCAACCGGGAACACCAAGAATTCTGCCACGAAGATGCCGACGCACAAAGGATACACAAGCCGGGAGCGTGAGCGACCGGATAAGCTACGAAGGCGAGATTAACCACGAATCCACACGAATTAGCACGAAAGAGAGGGTGGAAGGAAATCGCCGGACCAGGGGATCGTGGGATAGAGAGGGGAAGTGGACTAAAGTGGCTAAAGTGAGCTAAAGTTGGATGCTCGATGTTGGATGGTCAAGTTTTTGGCGAGGGGTAGAGATTTTCACTTTGTTGGAAGGTTCGGCCGCGCGTGCCTCTTTTTCTCCTCCGGAATCTGCGCTGCGCTTCGAGATAGTTAATGAGTTTTTTTATGGGCGTGGGGGCTTTCACAGAATGTCTCCAATTTTCTTTATGAGAAAACAAATTTCCGAATCTCGCCGTTGGACACCAATAGCTCTCTGCCCCGTAAACGTAATCCAATTTTGCAGATCGGATTCAGCTGCGGGATCGTCTGCTATAACTTGCAGTGTATCTCCTATGGTCATTGAATCGAATACTTCTTTCGTTTTCAGAACTGGTACGGGACAGTAGAAACCTCTCACATCCACAGTTATAGTCGCCTTGTCTTCGCTACTCTGTCTGATCTGGGCACTATCTCTTGTAGTTGAGACATATCGAAACGGTTTGGACGCAGACTTCATGATGTTGTGTAGTTCCTCTACAATACCCTCGACGTCTGTTTCTGTATTCGCTTTACCGAACGTGAAGCGAAGCACGCTCATAGCTTTTTCTGGAGGAATACCCATTGCGGTCAATACATGAGAAGGTTTTGCCGCGTGAGAAGTACAAGCTGACCCGGTTGATGCACAAATACCCTTCGAGTTCAGCGCCTCCAGACTTTCCTGATAAGGTGTTTTGCCGAGACATATACTCACGTTGCCAGGGAGTCGTTTCTGCCTATGTCCATTCAGCGCAATATTTGGATCGAGATGTAGAATATCATCGATCAGTAGGTCTCTGAGTTGACTGATATGCATAGAACGGGATGCCATTTCCATCTGGGCTAGTTGAGCCGCAACACCCATCCCAACTATAGCCGGCACATTCTCCGTTCCTGCTCTAAACCCATGCTCCTGAGCTCCACCATCTAACAATGGAATGATTCTTATTCCATTTCGTACATATAGGGCCCCAATCCCTTTTGGGCCGTAGAACTTATGTGCCGAAAGACTTAACATATCTACTCCGAGTTCATTGACGTCAACAGGGATCGACCCTGCCGTCTGCACTGCATCGGTATGGAAGATAATCCCGGCCTCTTTAGCTATGCGACCGATCTCGGCTACATCTTGAAGTGTGCCGACCTCATTGTTTGCGTGCATGACCGAAATTAGGATTGTGTCTTTTCGCAGTGCTCTTTTGACGTCTTGAGGATCGACATATCCAAAGCCATCGACGGGTACGATGGAGACCTCAAAATCTAATTTATGCAAGGTCTCTGCGGAGTGAAGTACAGCGTGGTGCTCAATAGAAGAGACAATAATGTGCCTCCCTTTTGCAGAATTTGCAAGAGAATATCCCTTCATCGCCAGATTATCAGCCTCTGTTCCTCCAGAGGTGAAATATACTTCTTCCGGGGCTGCGCTTATTAACTCGGCAATGCGCGACCTGGCCTTTTCGATGGCTTGCCTTGCGGCAGCACCCACCGAGTGAGCACTGGAAGGATTTCCAAAGTGAGACATAAAGAAGGGTCTCATCGCCTCGAGAACACGCGGGTCCACCGGAGTGGTGGCTGCATGATCAACATAGATACTGGTCAACATAAAGACTCCATATTCTTGTTGCAGGGAAAGCCCTCTATTGCACGTCTCTTGCAATAGAAGGGCTTTCCCTTGAAAGACGGGCTGGTTATTAGAAGTACATGACGGCGTCGGATTCCATAACGAGTGTATTCAGAGTTGCAGCGCCAACTATCTTGGTACTATCAATTAGACCCTTCTTTAGATCTATGCCAAGCATCCGCGCACTTTCCTCACATACGAGAAAAGAGACGCCAGCCTCTATTGCCTGTTCAATTGCAGCTTTCAATGAACCGAAAGGCTGCGGCAATTTGACCTTGTCGGCCTCACCCAGTTGTACGATGTTGACTCCCTTTATTCCAAAAAAAATCGAGGCATCCATTCCCATTGCAATGGCGGTGGCACCAAGAATAAAAGGTGCGTATGTTCGCTCCGGCGTTTCAATCCCGCTAGTCTGAACGTAGAGTATTTTCTTTTTACGTGCCATAAGATTCAATCTCCTTTCGTGTTTAATAATCACCTGTTCTTAAAAAGAAATCTGGGCTACTCGTTACAACAATCTCTATTTCGATGTTTTAACCTGTTTCTGTTTTTTCGCGGCTTTGGTGCTATTCGTCTTCAACTGAATGCATCCGCAGCCACAAGTACTTTTTTTGTCAGCCATTTTAACTACATCCTTTCTGGTTTACATCAGTATATGCACATATTCTGAAATAGTTGAAAAAAAATAAACCATTCTGTCTTCCTCATTTGTTCTTGCCTTTCTTAGCACTTTGCAGGCAACCACAGGTGCAAATTCGATTAAGTCTTTGTCGGCAATGTTCAAGAGCGTCTCGATTTAGGGAATAGTATGTCCAATATCCTTGCCGTGAATCATTCACAAGTCCAGCAGCTTTTAACACCCGCAAGTGCTGGGATGCTGCCGATTGTGTTACCCCCAAGGCATCAGCCAGGGCACTAACGCTCATACGTTCTTTTTTAAGAAGCTCAACGATTTCTATTCTCTTGTCCACGGAAAGGATCTTGAATAGTCCTGCTGCTTCTTTCATAATTTACGCAACCTCATAAGCATATTCGCAACTTCTAATATAGTGTGTTGCGGTTAGCTTGTCAACTTTGTTTTCGAGCAATCTATCGTTTTTCACGCTCTAACCGTATTGCCGGGCTTTGATCAGTTGCATAAGTTCTGTAACAAACAACAGTTACAGGAGAGCACGCCCATGTATAATCTTGCGACAATACCGACGTAAATTCACAGTGTACCGGTTTAGCGTGAATGAATTGGACAAATTCCATTGGCGGTTAAGAGAGCACCTTGCCTTCGAGAAGTCCACAAGACACGTAAGAGTGGAGGTTTTATTAGTCCAGAGGGAGTTCTGGATTACCATTTCAGGAAAGTGTGCTGCGCGGCCGGCTTGAAATCGCCTGGCCCACTGCGGTATCCCAGTTCCGCTGCCAGATGTAAGCCTCGTGCAGTATCGGTCCGGTCCGCCGCTCGACGCAGACGAACGAACCGCCGGCGAAGTAAACAAGCCCCCAGACAATTGCCGCGACAGTGATTGTGCCGAGTATGAGAGGACTGGCCGACCTTCTTCGAGGAGAAAGGCCCATTTGGAAGCCCTTTTGCGGTTTGCCTCGCCGTTTTTGTCGTCAACAGGGCCTCTTGAAAGACAGGTCTTCGACACGCCGGCTTTTCCGAGCCCTGTCGGTCCTTTTCTTCGGCACTGTGGGCAAGTTTGCATTAAAAGTCGCAGTGCAGGTGCGTGCAAAGAAAAAGGGACAGCGTCCCTGCCGTCCCTTTGAATTCATAGACATCTACTGCTCGGGCAATCTATGGATAAGTTATGTATATCTCGGAGACGACGTTCTGGCCGGGGTCATACACGTAACCTGTGAGCGTTACATTCGTAACGACGAACCTGAAGACGTCGCCGGCGCTTGCCTTTTCCGGCGGCGAGACAATCTCCGTGTATCCGGCGGCATTTGTGGTGCCGCTGCCTCCTGTCTGGACGAGCGATCCTTTGAAGTACCAGTCGCCGGAAACATTGCCGCCGGTTTGAGCGGCGCTGATTGTTACCCCGGCGACGGCCTTTACGCTTTTTCCTGCCGGCACAAAGGGCCGGTTTACGATTGAGGTTACAAAGACCGCCGATA
>DATEBC010000342.1:0-4351 GCA_035288065.1 Sedimentisphaerales bacterium
CTGTCTCCGCCCTGGTTTACAACCACCTGCCCGTCGGCGTGCACCGCTGCAACCCGCACGGGATACAGTTGGTCGATGATTTTCTCGACGACTTCGTTGGCGACAACGCCGAAAACGGCATCGCGAACCTGGGTTGGATCCCATTGCGCCGAACTTTGCTCATCCGCAAGCGCACGGATTTCTTCATTCTCAAGATACTTCTCGACAACGCCTGCACATACAATCTGCCTGCTATAGCTCAGAATAAGGCGATAGTTGAAGACGACCCTCGCCTTGTACTTGCTGACGGTATAGTCGGCTGCCTCCAATCGCTTTTGCTGTCTCTCAAGCATCGCCTGCGAAATCGTGCCTACGAGCAGATAGTCAGAACCCAGCATCTCGGCTAATTTCGCCCTCTCCTCGAGCGGGGCGTCATTCGAGACAAGCAGCGATTTCTCACGCGCAAACTCGGCAATGCTCTCCCTGTCGAGAACGGCGAACTTATTCGTTTGAGTCAGCGCCACAGCCAGTCTTTGAGTGAACATCGCAGAGACGACTTCCGCCGGCACCTGATCGCCGAAGAAAGAATACGTCGGCTCCAACATCCTGGCGAACATTAACCCAACCTTGGGCCTGTGGGCCTCGCCCCGGGGGCCGTAATCAACAACCGTTACCCTGACCTTCACCTCATAACCGTCGGCGACTTCTTTCTCTTCGAGCACCTCGTAGCTCTTGACCGAGCCGCCGATCTGCGTTGTATAGACGGTGCCGCTCGTATCGACTGAGATTGAGTCGAACTGTATTCTCCTCGACTTTCCCGTTTCGGATTTGTCGCTGTCAACTCCGATGCCGGATTCCGAGAAGCCCAGTTCGTATCGCCCGGAATCGACCTCTACGCCCCTAGACTGGCCCACGGCCACATACAGCGCATCCTTGATCGCCTGGCTTCTCGTGCTGCCTCGCCCGATTACCTCTCGAACGACAACATCGTCGGCCCCCGCTGCGCACAGGCTCGTGCAGAACAAAAGACCGATAGCGAATGTGATACAAAGCCTCTTCATTTTCCTATCCCCTAAAAGCAAGATACTCTTGCACTGCTACCAGGCAACGGACTTATTACTGCCTCTTTTGCCGATAAGCGATTCTTTCTGCCAGTATCTCAGCCCGCTTGTCGCATCGCTAAGCTTCAACTGGAAGTAGTATTCGACCTGCTGATTCTTGCTGTCGTAAGCCAGATTTCTCTGGAAGATCTTGCCGGAGATGCTGAGCTCCGGGGCAAGGAGAGTTCCCCTCTTGGCCACCGAATTTTGGTCAAACTCTTCGGAGTCTCTCAGTTCTCTGGTCTCATGAATCAGCTTGTCGGTGCCGCTCCCGACTGCCGAGGTCATCACGACCTGCCCGCTGTTCATCAACTCCTCTTCGACCTTCGCCATCAACTGGTCGGTGTCAATTCTCTGCATTGTGTCGTTGACGATTCGGCCTGTAGCGACGATATATCTGCCGCCGTCGTTCTTTTTCAGAGCGCCCGAGCTAAGCATGGACTGCACCATCTCGCTTGCGGCCTTGTCGAAGTCTCTGTAGTCGAGCGCCATAACGCTCTTGCCGTCATCGTTCACAATGTCGATATTCGTCGGTTTCGAGCCGCCGCACCCGCCGGCCACAAGACTCGCCAATGCGATGATTTGTAGTATTCTTGACTTCATAGCTTACTCCCATTTCCTTGTATCCATTCTGAAATTGACGGCTTCCGCTCTCGGCGCGACAGATTTGATCTGGAACGGGGACTTGCCCATAGCCGACATCGGAAGCCAGACGCTTGTCTTCGTATCGATCGCCAAACCCTCGGCGTCGAGCCACTCGACCCTGTACCTGAAACGCTTGGTCTTGGATGACGTGTTATGCCCGGCGATAAATATCTGGAGAAGGCCGGAATTATTGTTCCTGTTCATTACCGCCTCATCGACCACGATACCCGCGCCGGCCAGCGACTCGAACGCATCTCTTACCGGCCGGGTGATGATGTTATTACCCAGGGAGTCGCCCGAAATCCCGCTTCTTACATGCACTCTCTCATCGCTTGACTTGGGTCCGCAGCCAACGCCGAATAACATCAGCATAACGCAGAGAATAATTAGACTTTTCATAAGTTTTCTCCGTCAATTAAAATCAAATACGCTAATACGTTATCAAATCATACACCGGCACTGCCTGTGCAAACGGTATTCTAACATATACTATTGCATTTTTGCAATCAGAAATCTTCACATCGAAAGGCGTCCCGCCGGAAGGGTGTATTCGTATCGACCTGTCTTCGGGAATGCCGAACCTGGCGACCTGGAAGTCTTTTGGCAGAGTCGTCCAGATTCGCACGTCCGCCGCAGTCGTCGCAAAGGAATACACCGCCATGAAGATGGACGCCATGCTTCCGCCGGAACTGTTTTGATTCTGCATGGCATACTGAGCGGCTGCTTTGATTGTCGCAGATATGATCGCCCTGGTCAGAATACCCTTGAAATCCTTCTTGAACTCCGTTTGCACCACTCTATCCATATCGGCAACCGGCAGCGTTTCGTAATTCGCCTGGCCTGCCTTGATCCAAAGAGATGGGAACGCCTGCTCCCTGAACTCCAGCTTAGGCAGCGCAATGCCGACGTATTTGACCTCCCTTGTTACCAGGAACAAGGGCAGATCGAGGCGAATCTCTTTCTTGGTCGGCCCCAAGCCGTTTTCAAATATCACCCATACCGTGTTCTCTAATGTTTGCTGACCATCCAGGACCTTTTCTGTAACGGCCAAATCCTCGGCCACGTATCGATTATCACGCACCATGCCGTAAGATTCTTTGAGCAGATCTACGGCTTTGGTATGATCGCCGACGAGATTGAAATACACCCCCGCTATGTAGGTCGTGAAGGGATTGACGAAGTCCGGGTACGCCTCGAACGCACTTAGGTTCGGATACTTCTCGGCTATTATAGCATCGACCTGGGGATTCTCGATGTTCTGTCTTACCTGGGATCCGTCTTTGCCCTGCTCCTGCTGTTGTATTTCCTCGTCGAGTTTGGCAATCTCTTTGGCGAACTTCTCTTTTGACCGCCTTTGCCTGTCAAGCGCTCGGTTGAATTCCACCCTCGCCAGGTCGTCTTTTTTTAGTGTCATGAAATCCAGGGCCTTGTACGTATTCACCATGACCCCGTCATACTCTTCGCCCAGATAAGGCACGATATTCTCATTCACAACCGTCGAGCCGATGGTATCCAGCGCCTTGTTATGCGTGTCGTACTCATTGAGCAGCTCTTCTGATTTGTCGAAGTAATTCACACTTGTTTCGTGGTTTCGCCTCAGTCTCTCGACGGCCCCGAGCTGCATCGTCCACAGCAGATCCTCTCTCTTGTTCTTCTCGCCCTTGCCGAGCTTGGATTGGGCAAACTCTACGGATTTATCATAAGCGCCGGACGCAAAAAATCCGTCAAACTTTTTTAGGTTGCTCTTGGGCGCATTGCACGCGGCAAAGAACAACACGGGCAGCAGCGCCGCGACTATGTTCCTAATCAATAGATTATGCCTCATAAGGTTCTCCGATTCCGCAAAGCGCAAAGGCTAAGGGGTGTGACACGCCCTTAGCCCTGATTCTTCTGATGATCGAAGATTGCCTCAACCGGCTCGATTTGTCTGAGCGCGGCACTGTCCTGCCCTCAATCAGAAGGCGTAAAGAGGCCTGAGCTCTTCGTCCGTCGGCAAATGATCGTAAAATTCTCCGCGAGGACCGACGTACCCTACGCCCTGCTTGCGGAGCAGCACCTGACTCTTGGAACCGTTGCTGTTGGTAACGGTAACCGTTACGTTGTTCATCTCCGCTCGCAACTGGTCCATCTCGGCCTCGGTCTTCTTCTTGTCGCGCTCGTTGCCTATTATATAACCTCCGCCGGCGCCTACGCCCCCGCCAATCAACGCCCCCTCAGTAGTATGGCCCGATTGATGTCCGATTATCGCGCCAACGCCCGCGCCGGCAAGCCCGCCGATCCCGGCGCCTTTCCCGGCATCGCTTTCACAGCCGCCAACGAACACAAGACCCACGCTCACAACAACCGCCACCCAGACTGTTACGAACTGTTTACTCATTTTATGCCTCCTTCTTTCTGTTTATAGTCCACACAAAGTATGTAGTCAAAAATGCCTCTATGCCAAATACCGGAATCAATTTTACTATTGTCCGTGCGTCAAGTCAATCCAAACCTTACTTTGCCTGTACGGGCAAATACTCGATTATTGGCGCTATTATCGGCTGAGCCGCCGGTTAACTTGAGAAGGTCTTCGCCAAGAAAGACGCTCCTCAATTCGACAGTATTGCGGTTTTTCAATTATCAATCAG
>DATEBC010000343.1:0-2049 GCA_035288065.1 Sedimentisphaerales bacterium
CAAAAGACGCCAAGAAGGCCCCCACGCACATTCGATAAACGTAAGCCCCGACAACCGCTACGTCTATATCGCAGACCTCGGAATCGACAAGATAATGATCTACGCCCTCGACGCCGATAAGGGAACTATCACCCCCAACAATCCCCCCTCTGCCGACCTTCAGCCCGGCGCAGGCCCACGTCATTTCGCCTTTGCGCCCGATGGCAGACACGCTTACGTGATCAACGAGCTCCATTGTACTATAAGCGCCTTCGACTACGACTCGGCCACCGGCGCTCTAAAGGGAATCCAGACCGTCACTACCCTGCCGGAAAATTTCGCCGGCTCAAATACCTGCGCCGAGGTCCGTATTCACCCAACCGGCAAGTTCCTCTACGGCTCAAACCGGGGACACGACAGCATCGCAGTTTATAGAATCGACCAAGACACCGGAAAATTAACATTCGTCGAGCACGAAACCGCAGACGTCAAAACCCCCAGAAATTTCAATATAGACCCGACGGGCCGATTCTGCCTCGTCGCCAACCAGAATGCCGACAGCGTAGTAGTCTTCCGAATCGACCAGGAAACCGGGGCGCTCGAACCCACCGGCAAGAAAATCGCCGTCGCAAGCCCCGTCTGCGTGCGCTTCCTCCAGGCCCCCGTCCGAATCCTCGTGGCCTACTACTCCCGCACCGGCAACACCGAAAAAATGGCCCGCGCAGTCGCAGAAGGAGCCAGCCAGGTCCCCGGTGTCGTCGCCACGCTAAAGGAAGTCGCCGACGCATCCAAAGAAGACCTTGAAGCCGCCGACGGCCTCATCTTAGGCTGCCCCACTTACTTCGCCAATATCCCCGGCGAAATGAAAACGATCATCGACAACTGGAACTGGAAAATGGGCGTGGACTTCACCGACAAGGTCGGCGGCGCATTCGCAACCGCCGGAGGCCAGGCAGGCGGGCACGGAAACGTCGTAACATCGCTGCTCCTTTTCATGCTCAACAACCGAATGATCGTAGCAGGCCCGCTCTACAGAAACGAAAAAACGGGCAGCATCTGGGGCGAGCCCGGCGCCGCCGCCGTAACAGGCCCCCTCGACCCCGGCATAAGCGAACAAGAGCAAGACGCCGCCCGCAACCTCGGCCAAAGAATCGCCACCCTGACAAAGAATCAGTCAAAGTGACCGCCTTGACGGTAAAAATCGGTCAGTTTGAGCAAGTATTTGAATAATCTTTGAGTTCGTTGCCGCAGTGGGGCCTTTGGAAAATGCTGCGAAGAGACGATATAGAGCTTTTTGTCCGAGAGACTCTGGGCTGCGCGTGCCCTGACGAGGTCTTCGAGCGGATTGACTGCCGGGCCAACATCAATTTGCCCGGCGGGATCGAATTGGACTATCGGATAACCGTGGGCGGCAGGCTGCTCATTTTCGCCCTGAACACAGACCGATTCGATTGCATCGCTTCCGTTCTCCCCCTACTGACCTCGGCTGGAATAGCGGACAGGGATAACGGCGGATTCAACAGATTTCGCCTCGTATTCCTCACCGAAAGCCCCGACCGTCTCCGTGACAAGGCATTCGGTCTCTTCGAGTCCCTTGCCGTCGATGACAGAACCCACCTGCACGTAGTCGCCAAAGACGATTTCCCCATCCGCTGCGATTGATTATTGACTATCTGCCTACTATTGATTATTCCTCGGGGTTCTCCGTGGTAGATCTTCTTCGTGCCCCCGCAAGGGGCTTATAGAGCTTAGTGCCTTTGTGGCCTGATCACTTCAACGCACCGTTCGCACAGGTCGGGATATTCGCTGTTACCGCCGACGCTTGGCCAATAATTCCAGCATCGCTGGCACTTCTGGTGCTCGCTCTTATGCGCCACAACGCTTGTGCCGTCCGCGTTTTGCCGGCACTTCACTTCGCTGACAATGCACAAGGCGGCAAACTGCTCCAATCCAAAATCGTTCAGAAGCTCCGCCGTCTCCCCATCGCAGTTGATAGTAACGCTGGCCTCCTGGTTGCTCGCGATGATTTTGTCCCGCCGAAGCCCTTCAAGCACCCGCAGCACCTCATCG
>DATEBC010000344.1:0-12024 GCA_035288065.1 Sedimentisphaerales bacterium
TCGATGGTGATCCGACCGGCAGCATCGAGCGTTACGGGAATACTCTTCGCCCCAACTTCCCCCGGCCCAGGATTGCGAGGAGAAGGGTATAGACTGATGCTTTCACGTGTCATTGCGAAGGAGCCGTACCCTGAACTTCAATGCGTACGGCAGTAGTAGTGGCAGCTGGAATGTGAGTGCAATCTCAGGAGGCTATTCTTCCGGCTTGGCTCTCTCTTCAGCTTATACATCCGCTTTCTCCTCGAGCTACTCTCTTCCAAGCTATTCCATGTCAAGCTATTCTCTTGGAAGCTATTCCTACCCGTCAAGCTATGCATACTCCCTGCCAATTACAGGGGGAGCTTGGCATTCTTCGCTCACCGCAAGTAACCTCTATATGCCCGACGTAACAAGTTACCTAGGATTCGGCAATATGAGTACGTTCTCTTTCTTCGACCAGATGCCATCGTATATAAGTCCAGGCCCCAATAGCGGGTTACTGCCCTTTGTGGGATCTGGTTCAACAAGTCTGTGGACGAGTGTAAAACTCTATGGCAAATGGCTTTTGGGATTTGGACCGGAACAATACATATTCGGACAGAACTCATCATTTGCAGGTGCTCTGAAATACGATGTAGGGGCAAATCAAGCAAGACGAGTATTCGCACAACAAAACTACGACTCCAACACAGGGCAATACAATGCAAATGCATTGCCGTTGAGTCGTTATGAATATAGCAAGGCCAACGACGCTAGTCTCAATGTTGTTAAATATTGGGCTAACCACGATTCTTTCGCAGCAGCTTACATGGGATCATATAGGGTAAGCATCTGCCAAACATCGCCGTTTACTCAACGCGTTACTGTAGACAATGACAGTTCTCTCCATTCGTACACGAAGTTTATTCCAAGCTATGACCGCCGCTACTTGTTTAACATTGCAGGACATCGTCAAAAAGAGACTCTCTTTCGTGCGCCCTTCCTCCAACCAGGGTCCACGACTTGGCAGTGGGTCAGCTGGGAGGAACCACTATACTATACGGGACCCAAGTAGTAAACCATCTGGTACCAGACATGATCACGACGTTTTCATTCAAAAGAACGATTTTAAGGTTTCAATCCATGCTTCTACAAATAACATTGCAGAGAGATAATATACGTGATAATATTCAGTGAGGTGGTTTGCTAAGGGCATAATGTCTGACATGCATGATGGTGACTGCTGAAGGATGTTGCTGACAACCGACCTCAATGATTCAGTTGAACTATGAGTATTAAGAAATGGCTGACACGAAGAAGTTGTTGATCGCGTTGAGACTGATGTTATTCTCTGCAGGAATTGCCTGGAGTGTATCTGTATTCGGTGTTTTTCTTCCTTGGCCAGTACTTGTTGACCAACTTGTCAGCTTAGGTGCTGAATCTATTCCGTCTGACCGAATGCTCAATTATTGGTTTAGGATGACTGCGACGACGTTCACTGCCATCGGTATTCTCTTCTTGATATTAGCAGCCTTTCCCCGAAAGTATATGGCATTCATTCCTTTTGCTGGGTTCTTTTTGCTCGTCGAGGGTTGTGTTCTGATGACATACGGGCTGCTTCTTGACCTTGGGCCACTGCCATTCTGCTTCGATACTTTTTTTTGTTTAATAGTTGGAAGTAGCATAATGATTACTCAAAGAAAGATCAGAGAAATAGCGGTTCCGGGTGCCCCCCCTCCCTCTGGAATTGAGTGCGGCGGTGCAGAGGTGTTATGAACATGGATTTTGGATTTCAAGCACTATTGTATTTGCTCCGCGCATTGGGATTGTACCTGGCAGTTGGCATTCTTATCCGACTAGTCCAGCTTGGCTTGCGCGACGAAGCAAACGTAGGTATAAAACGCTTTTTTCCAAGGATACGCTGGGCTTTGCCGTTATTGGTATTCGGACTGCCTTTCCTCGGCCACATGCACCAAGCTTTTTTTCAGAGACTGACCGATTGGAATCCATATAATATAGATAATAGTGCGATGGTGGGAATCTGGAAAAAAGGCAGCCGCCAAGTCGAACTGAATTCTGATGGCACAGCAGAATTCAGGGGCCGAGGGATATCCGAGTCCTGGAAGAAAGCAAAATTTCTGTGGAATCTGGTGGAACATCGTGATGGCCCTCTCGAGGGAACCGCACTGCAAGTGAGCAACACAGAAGGTGTGATTGTTGCTGAATGGCCTGTGGTTATCTTCAATGAACAATACAGAATCTTAGACAAATGGGAGGAGATCAACTCCCTCGTAGACCTTGGCTTCTCCAAGAGGACGAGGCCTCAGTGAATCCTAAATTGCCGAGTATTGACGACTAAAGGATAATGATCATGATCCCGTATTTCAGAGAATCCCACACGAAAGCATGTGTTCTGGTTCTTCTTGTGTCAGCTGCAATTGTATTTATCGCAGTTCTTTGGCTAACGAAAAACTCAGAGGAAGCGAAGTCAAGTGGAAATGGCCAGACGCCAGAAACAACGGAACCTGTGCCGTTAGGGGAATGTACGGTTCCTGGAGAAGGCCAGGCTCTTGTAAGAAGGGCATATTTCCAAAAAGCGCATGGTCTGCCGGAATCTGTCCAGGATATTCCGCTTTTGAACTCAGCCTCCGGTGGTGAGAACAATGGCACACCCTTATCTTCTTCAACCGACGAAGTAGTAAGGCGGTTGCTCGCACAGCGAATAGCCAGCGGTGAAATAAGGTCGCCACGCACTGGGGTTCAGCCCGTTGGAGATTCGTCAAGAATAGTTGGGACCGGTTTGGCAAACCCGGGTCGCTTGCCCGCTAACGAGTCGGCAGCCGCGGTCCGGCCCGAATCAGCCTCGACAGCAGTGACAACGGGCGTATTGTTGTTTCCAGCCAAAAAGAAGACGGTGTCGTTGTCGACAACAATGTCGTCAGCACTGGCGAATCCCATACTGACAGCATCGGCCTTATGCCAGATTGTCGTGGCTGGGGTCCTTGGGGGTCCGGCTTGGCTGGGTGAGAATCGGGAGCCGTCGTCTCTCCAGCTCAGCCATATCTGCCATACGAACGCAATTAACAGCAAAGCTGCTGCGCCCGAGGCGGACATCGCGGCAAGACGACGCAAGCCTCTTCGCATACGGACTCTCTTGAGGGGAAACTTCGTCGCGGTTAGGATTCTCGCAGCCAGTTCTGGATCGGCGACTGAGGAACGCTCTTGACGTCGCAAGTTTGTCAATAAGAGCGCGCACTGTCGCATAGTTACCGGGAATATGGTGTTCCATTTCGCTCATTGTGAAGCGTTGTTATTGTTTGTGGACGCCCTGGGACCTGTTCGTCACGTTGCATATCGATTGCGATACGCTGGCTGATGTGTTCTTGCGTTCGGACTCGGTAGATACTCTTTTGCATCTCTCCTTATCGCCGAGTTGGGCTCGTTCTACCAGCCTGACGTGGTCAACAGTTTTCTCCATTTATTGCTGTTACTATATTCAAGATGCGCAGAACACGCCCGAAGTAACGCTATTTCACTCAGTTTCGGCGTTCCAAGCCCAAATTATAACAAAATATCGGCCATTTCACCCCTCAATTGGTTGACCGCAAACGTCGGCAGTTGTTACACTACAGTTGCTTGGAAGCTCAAACTGACCGTTTCGGGGTCAGGTTTTAATGTAACTACAGTTGGGACAACAGGATAAGAATATCTGTCAGTTTGAGTTAAAAACTTGGGCGCCCGTAGCTCAGTAGGATAGAGCACCGGTTTCCTAAACCGGGGGTCGCAGGTTCGAATCCTGCCGGGCGTAGTCAAAAATGCGGTTTTCCGCCGGCTTCTGACAAGTCAGGCGTGTCTATGCGTCCCGGGAACATGGTGCTCATATCAAGTTTGACGAGCGTGGAGAGAATCTTGGCAAAGCAGGCTGGGTCAAAACAAAGGACGGTTCTTGAAAGGAAACAACACAATAGTACAATGACACGAGGAGTTGAAAATAGGCTTTTAATTCAGATACGTTTCTGGCTTATTGTGGGTGGGTACATACATGAATGTTCATTTAAGGAGTAAGACGTGAACGGACAGAACTGGACAGTCTGGAAAGACATTGGGGAGGAGTGCGATTATGAGAACGCGGCAGTATATAAGATTGCGCTATTAGAGAGTCTCGACCCACTTATACCCATCGCAATACCGAGGTTTCTCAGAGAAGACAAGGGTGGTATCTTACTCATTGGAGCAACGGGTAATATGAAGCGAAGACGCAGAGAGTTCCTCAACGGTCAACATGGCCCGGCGCCACTTTGGCGCAGGATTTCGACATATACGGAGTTCAAGAAGAAGTTTCCTAATTCCATGCTTGCCTACTGCTACACGCCCATGAAAGACGGGGAGCAAGCAACAGCATTAGAAGGCACGCTTATTTTAGAATATACTGTCAAGTATGGCGAGCCGCCAGTCTTGAATAGCACAATCCCAAAGCGCTACGACGATGATGAGTGGCAAAGACTGGCTCAATAGATGAGGCGGAATGTTGACAGTCGGGTGCGTTGACAGGACAATTGGAAGCAAATACAGTGTAGAGATCACCAAGTTGTGCCGAAACTGATTAGGGGAAAAAAAGAATAAGGCTATGCCTACCGTTCTTGGACCTGACGTGGAAGGATAACGGAGTAAAGATAATGGCCGAAATAAATCTGACGCAGGAGGAAGCTGATGCGTTGATGGAGATGGAAAAGCACAAGGTTAATGATGATAAATGGCTGTTCCCGTTGCACGGCATAGTGTCGATACCGTTGACATCCGCAGACAAGCGGGAGGATTTTCTTTTGGACATAAGGCGGGCGAGAATAGACCTCTCAAAAGGAACGTATCAAAACAGGGCACGTCAGGTAGTTATTTTGGTCCGCCTTGACTTCGGGACAAAACCGCATAGAAATCCTAACGGGGATATAATAGAATCTCCGCATATCCATATTTACCGTGGAGGTTTCGGACATAAATGGGCAGATCCAATAAACAAGAAACATTTTTCAAAGCCGGACGATATCTGGCAATTGCTTAAAGATTTCATGAAATTCTGTAATATAACCGAGCCGCCCGTTATTGAAAGAGGTCTATTTACATGATTCAGGAAATACAGGAATTACTGGATAAATACACCGCGTGGTTAAGAGACAATACTACTTTGCGGGAAGTTGAAGATTCGGTGGAAATAACTACTCCTTATCTTGACCGGAACAACGATTATATTCAGATTTATGCCAAGAGAGCAAACGGCGGTTTTATCCTTACCGATGATTCATACACAATAGAAGACCTTCGAATGTCCGGCTGCAACATTGAAACACAAAAAAGGCAGGAATTGCTGAAATTAACCTTGAACGGTTTTGGTGTAATGCTCAATAAGGAGGCGCTTGAAGTTCATACCTCAAGAGAAAGGTTTGCCCTGCAAAAACACAATCTCTTACAGGCAATCCTGGCGGTTACCGATCTTTTTTATCTGGCAGAGCCAGTAGTAAAAAGCTTATTTCTGGAAGATGTTACTTCTTGGCTGGATTTGAACGAAATCAGATATACCTCGAAAGTAAAATTTACAGGCAAAACCGGGTACGACCATTGTTTCGATTTTGTAATTCCGAAATCGAGGAAACAGCCGGAAAGAATTCTACAGACAATCAACCGTCCCAGTAGAGATACGGCACAGGCAATCGCTTTTGCGTGGATTGATACCCGCGATGTTCGTCCGGGCGATTCGCGCGCTTATGCTTTTCTTAACGACACCGACAAAGAGATTTCCGCAGGGGTGGTCGATGCTCTCAAGAGTTACAAGGTTCGCCCCATTCTATGGAACAAGCGCGATGATGTAAGAGAAGAATTAGCAGCATAATACACCCCATTTTTGAATCGGATGTTCAGGAATTCGTCATAGGGCTTCCACACGGGCAGGGCTTCAGTTGTCTTGCACCTGAACAGTAGTACCCGATCCATTCCCCTCAGCTCCTCTCAACCCGAAATCTCCTTTATTGTCCAGCTGGTTCAGTGCGTTTATAGAGTCATTGTCGGATTGAGGCGTCTTTTTCGATTACGGTCTTTGCCTGGGCGGATTTGAATTGGGCCAGTTTTTTGGCGAGGGCGTCGTCGCTCAATGCCAGAATCTGGACGGCGAGAATGGCTGCGTTTTTAGCGCCGGGCTTGCCGATGGCGACCGTGGCCACGGGTACGCCCGGCGGCATCTGCAGCGTGCTCAGCAGGGCGTCAATTCCGTCCAACCCCCCCTTCACCGCCAGAGGCACCCCAATAACCGGCAGGGTTGTGCGGCCAGCGAGCGCCCCGGCCAAGTGAGCGGCCATTCCCGCGGCGGCTATGATCACCTTTATCCCGTTTTTCGCCGCGTTATCCGCGAATTCAGCCGCTATATCAGGCGTCCGGTGCGCCGAAATAATCCGAACCGTCGGCTCAATGCCGAATTCCGCCAACTGCTCAACACAGCCCTCCATAACTTCCATATCGCTCTGGGAGCCCATTACTACCGCTACGGGGGTGGTTTTTTCAGTTGACATTTGCTTTCTCCGGCCAACAAGTTATAATGAACGCAGTTTGCAGTTACACCGTAATAATACCGGCATCGAGCCGCGAATGCAAGGAAGTAGGTGGCCAAAATGCAAACCAGAAAACCCATAGTGGCAGGCCAATTCTATCCGGGCCAGCATGATGCGTGCAACGCCGAGATACACGAGTTCCTCGATGAAATGCCCCCCCACGACTCACTGCCCGATACGATTGTCGCCGGCATCGTCCCGCACGCCGGCTGGGTCTTCAGCGGCGCACTGGCTGCGATGGTCTTCGCGGCAATAAGACAACGGCACGAGAAGGTCAATACATTTGTTATCTTCGGCGCCGCGCACAACTACTTCGGCGACACGTCCGCAGTGTGCGCCGGCGGGGTATGGCTCACCCCCCTCGGACAGGCCGTCGTCGATGAAGAATTGGCCCAGGCCGTATTGAGCGGCGCCAACGCTACGGAAGACTTCTCCGCCCACGCCGCCGAACACAGCATCGAAGTCCAGATACCGCTCATTCAAGACATCTTTCCAGGCGCCAAGATACTGCCTATCCTTGTCCCTCCGAGGGAGCAGGCCGTCGCCCTGGGCGGGGCCGTCGGACGCATCATCGAGCGAACCGAACAAAAGAAAATAGTCTGTATCGGCTCGACCGACCTGACCCATTACGGGCCGAGTTACGGATTCACTCCTATGGGCATCGGCAAGTCCGCTCTGCAGTGGGCAAAGGAAGTGAACGACCGAAAATTCATCGATCTGGCTTTGAGAATGGATCCGCACGGGCTGCTCGCCGCCGCTGCGGAGAACTGCAACGCCTGCGGGGCCGGCGCCGCGGCGGCGACCATCGCAGCAGCGAAACATCTCGGCAAGACCGCCGGCACGCTGCTCGCTCATACCACCAGCAGCGAAATTATGCTCGAGAAAATGAAAAACACCAGCCGGGACAGCGTAGGCTACGCCGCAATCATATTCTGACGGTTAGTGCCCGTTTATTTTCCGGGCGGTCTTCTCAAGGTTTGCGCGGGGCGTTTACGGGCTGGCCGAGCTTGCGAGCCCAGCTCATTGTCGCGGTGAACTTCGGGGATTCATCGGGGTCGTCGTCGTAGTATTGGAGCAGGCCCCAGCTTCCCCACTTGCTCCATTTGCCGACGGATGAGAAGTAGCAGAAGAGGTCGCCGTCGTTCTGCTCCCAGGCCTGGTAGTATTTGCGATATACTTCCGCCAGTCGCGGATGGGCGTTGGCCTCGTGGAGCAGGGCCGTTAGCTTTTCGTTGTTTTCGCCGACGCCGACGCCCACCATGTGCTGGCCGCCTTCGTACGTCATCAGCTTTAAGTTATACTTGTCGGCGATCTCTTTGTTGCCCTGGATCCATCGGATTGATTCGGGCAGGGCTTTGTTCTCGATGTAGTCGAGGACTTGATCGACGCTCCATTGGGCGACGTCTTCCGCTGCGGGCTTTCCGCCGGGGCTGATGTTGAAGCTGATATAAGGGGCGATTGCCAGGGCGTCGGCATTCTTATAGGCGTCCTGGAATTCAACGACTCGCTCGGAGACGTATGGGTTGGCGGCCTGCGAGGGCAGGATTCTGACGAGGCGGTCGTTTCCGCCGAATACTTGCTCGAAAATCTTGAAAATTTGTACGGATCGATAGGCGGTGTATCGCCACCCGGCTTCCCAGGGCTTCTCGGCGAATCCGAGCTTTTGACCCTCCTCGCCGGCGTACTTGCTCTGCGGGAACATTCCGTTCCAGACTTCGTTGGAGTATTCGACATAGACTTTGAGGTTCTGGTCGAGCAGCCGCTTGACCATCTCGGCGAAGTTGCGGACGTATTGGTCGTCGGCCAGGTGCGGGATGCAGAACCAGGGGTCCGCTTTGAGCCGGTTCGATAGGTCGATGAGCAGCTCGAGGGCTATTCCTTTTGAGCTGAAAGTCGCGTCGTCAAGGTTGGGACGCTGCGACCAATAGGCGATCTGCGAGCCGTTGGTGTCCATGAAGTCCATGAATCGCAGGCACGCCACGCCCTTCCATCGGTTCAGAAAGGCGGGATGCCAGGGGTTGTCCTTGTATGTGTCGAGGAAGCCGGGCATTATCACGCGGACGTTGCGGATGTAGTCTTTCGGGTTGGTCTCGAGCAGCTTTAAGTGGAAGCCGCCTTTGGACGAGTCAATCCTGATTACCATTTTGCCGGGGCTTTGCGAGATGATTTCTGCGGCGTTCCATGCGTCGAGCTTGCCTTTGCCGTCGTAGAGGACCGTGTACTGCCCGCTTGGATAATGGCCGTCTGAGATTGTGCAGAGCGGAGATTCGGCCCAGCAGTCTTTTTCGAGCTTCTTGACCCAGCCGTTCTCATCGAGTTCGAGCTTCGGGCCTCGTCCCCAGGGTTCGCCTTGCTTCTGGCTTGTCCAGGGGCGCGACATGCGGAATACATCGACGAAAGGCAGTTCGGTATTCCAGTCGGCCGGCCCTGCCAAGTTTATGCCGAGCCGGGGACCGGCCGTCGGCGCGGACGCTGCCGTCAAGGCGGGCAGGAGAATCGAAAGGGCAATTGCGATTAGTGCGATGGAAGGTCTTTGAGCTGAGCGTAACATCTGCGGTTCTCCCATTTTTCGGTCTATTCAAGCCTTAAGCGATTTTGGCACTGCACACCCTGCGAAGTTGAGGCGATTGCTGCGTCTTAGAATCCTATTAGGTTTACTGTAATGGGGCTTTGGGTGGGGTATTGAAACGGTCCTGCTGGGACTTTTTCCGTGGGCCAGGGTCTGTCGTTGAAATCTTCGGAGCAGATTTTTAGTCTCTCGAAGAGAGGCAGCTGCCGATCGGTTGACCAGGTCAGTCTCAGGTCCTTTTGGTCGAACGTTGCGTCCATGTTTGCCGTCAGGCTGTCTTTGCCGAAGCCTTTTTTTCGCCATGCGGCGAAGTCGAATGGGGGGCCGCAGTTGACGAAGATGTTGCGGTTGGACGTGTTGTCGTCGTCGATGAACCAGATGCCTTCTTTCGCGTTTATCAGGATATTGTTCAAAACCACGTTCTTGGTGCAGGTTGAGAGTCTGCCGTTGACCATCCTGCCCTGGCAGATTCTCATTTCGATTCCTTTGCCGGTGCAGTTGGCCACGAAGTTGTGGGCGACGGTCAGGTAATCGCAGTCGTGCTGGTATATTCCGGAGCCTTCGACATTCCAGACGAAGTTGCGATCGACGATGTTGGGGACCTGGGAGGCTTCAATAAAAATGGCCCCGTTGACGGACTGGATATTGACCAGGACGTTTTGAGTGACTCTCGAATTGATGTTGTTGTAGTCGAGCCAGATTCCCGGGGCGGCTGTAATGTCTGTTATGATGTTTCGGCGGACGAGCGTTCCGTTATTGAGCAGCAGCTTTATTGCTCCGGTTTCCCAGTACCGCTGGACGTCCAGCCAGCCGATGTGGTGCATGCGGTTGTTTTCCACGAGGGCATTCCTGACGGTCAGACCCTGAATTCCTCCCCTTCCGCATTCGTAGAGTTCATTGTTGCGAACGATCATAAAGCCGGGGTTTTTGCCGGCGCGCTGGGCGTCTGCTCTGCCGGCCAGCCTGGTCTCGTCTGTCCTTGCCCCGATTTCAATGCCGACGGAATTGACCTGGAGGACGATATTCTCTTCGATGATCCAGTGATGCCCGCCGTTTGTGAATACCGCTCCGACGCCTGTTCGGGGCAGGCCGTTGCCTGCGTGCTCGAAGACCAGGCCTTTCAGGCGGATAAAGCCCAGGTCGGTGGAGGCCGGCTTGAAGATGTGCTGCTGCGTTGTGATTTCAAAGGTCGCGCCATCCGCAGTTACGTCGTCTAAAGGATGAACGTGAAGCGTTTTGGTCGGTTTATCCACCCAGTACGAGCCGGGCGCCTTGGCCAAGTCGCCGTATGTCGCCTGCTGGGTCAATCGCTTGCCATCCTGGAAGACCAGGCCTCGACCGAGCGTATAGGGCAGCTTGCCGGACCATTCGGCGGCCCAGGGCATAAGATCGATGTCTTCCTTGCTCGCGTTCTCGGTTAGGAAGGGGTTGTACGAGCCGAAAAGCTCATCGGGCAAAGCTGCTGAGTGCGTCCGGTCGCCTTTTATCGATTTTATCCACTCCGGCTTGAAGATTCGCGAGCCTTTGACGATTGCCATCGCCCCGGGCGCCGCTTCGTAGCTGATCATTTTTTCCGGGCCTTCGCCGCCGAGCCTCGGCTCGATCAGCTCGCGATATACCCCCGATGCGACTACCACTCTCTCGCCCGGCCCAGCGACCTGAGCCGCCTTGTTGATTGTGAGGAATGGTTTGTCTCTGCTGCCGGGGTTTTCGTCCGATGCGCCGGGATGCCTTTGATCGACATAGTACGTCTTTGCGTAAACCGTCCGGTCGCTCCACGTCTTGAACTCGTTGCCGTTGGGCAGGAGTACGGGGGGTTCCAAAGATACGTACTCAGCCTCGCCGGCGCAGCAGTGAAACGGCATCAACAAGGCCAAAACGAATAAAGAGGACCCCGTAATAATGATTTGGCTGCGATTGCGATGCATTTATCGACTCCTCATCCAAGATTGTCAAGTCCGCTGCAACGTCAGCGGGGGCTTTCTTTCGTCTATATATACCAGCTTCACGCGGCAATTCAAATCAATTCGCGCGATGCGAGAAACGCCCGCCGCAGCGAATCGAATCTTGACGAACCTTGCCCATGCGTGTAAGTTTGTCCCTTCTTACGCTCCGTTAGGTGCTGATCTTACAGGAATCGCCATTGCGAGGCCCGCCCCGCCGCAGGCGGGCCCGCGGCGGATGGCAATCTCATAATCGCAATACTTGTGAAACGCAGTAGTAGTCACAACCGCAGCACACCATTTACCGGGTGAATGACACAGGAATGATCCCCCTAAACCCTTTGGTGATAAGGGTTTAGGAAATGGGCGGTATAGGACTCGAACCTACGACCTCCTGCGTGTCGAGCAGGCGCTCTAACCATCTGAGCTAACCGCCCTGGTGAGCGTTACATTACAGTATCGCTGAAAAGGATTCAAGAATCAAGGCGTTAGTCGAGATTTCTTCTTATTACTGCTGCTGCCGATACTTTCTCTTCTGTGTCGCCTGCTGTAACTGTCATGGCAATCTGGACGCTTCTTACCTTTATCACTGCGTCTTCGACGACAATGTCCTTTGTGAACGTGACGGTCTTGACGTTTTCGCATAGCTTATAGTCAGGGTCCGTCGGGTCGCCGTTTGTGACTAAGTACAGGGCTTTGGCCGTGCCGTCGTATCGATATGTCAGATCTTCGCTGTCAGCCGTTATCAGCGTGCACTCATTGGCCGCGGCATTGGGATCAACAGCAATCGCCGTGCGAAGCTGGCTTGTAATGCGGAACAGGGCCTGCCTGGCGCCGTTGATGGCCCTGTAAATCTCTTCGTTCTCGCGGTAGTTTATCACAGAAGCGTTGAAGGCCACTGCTACGGCGGCGAGCAGCATCGCCGTGATCGCCAGGGAAATGAGTAATTCAACGATCG
>DATEBC010000345.1:0-3249 GCA_035288065.1 Sedimentisphaerales bacterium
GCCGCCGCGGGCCTTCTTGGCAGCCAGCTCGGTGTCGATGCCAATACATTACGCGACGACTATATTATCCAGATTGCCTTGCTCGACTCCGGCGCCGCCGCTGAAGCCGAGCGGTTTGTCATCGAGAACCTTCGGGTGGACCACGCCGAGAAGCTCCCGCACGTTGACGACCACCGCGACGTGGGCCTCGATGTTCGCCCGCCGGATATTGTTAGATACTTCGTTCGCGTCAAGGACGACAAGCTCAACCGTTTTGCAGAAGAGAACGGCCTCACAGGCGAGTTGGTCAGAGCGGTCGAGGACGAGTTCATTTATCAAAACAGCTACAAGTTCAACGTCGAGTTCTACGCCGCCCTGGGCGAGAAGCGGGCGTTTGTGCTCAGCCACGCACGCAACCTGCTGATCTTCAAGGTCGTCGGCTATGCCGAGCAGGTCGTGCAGTACTACGGCCTGGAGGATTTCAAAGCGAACCTCTGGATCGCCCATCAGCGATACCCGACGAAAGGGAGGGTCTGGCATCCGGGCGGGGCGCATCCTTTTATAGGCATGAACGAGGCCCTCGTGCACAACGGCGACTTTGCCAACTATTACAGCATCGTTTCGTATCTTCGCCAGCACAATGTTGTGCCCCTTTTCCTGACGGACACCGAGGTCTCGGTATTACTCTTCGACCTCTGGCGCCGCGTTTGGCGTTACCCAATTGAATACGTAATCGAGGCCCTTGCCCCCACAACGGAGCTCGACTTCACAAATCTCCCCCAGGAAAAGAAGAAAATCTACCGTGCAATTCAGTCCATGCACGTGCACGCCTCTCCCGACGGCCCATGGTTCTTCATTATTGCCGGAAGCAATCCTGATGTCGATCAGCTCCAGTTGCTCGGAATCACCGACACCGCGATGCTCCGGCCACAGGTCTTCGCCCTACAGGAAGGCGACGTCAGCATCGGCCTGATTTGTTCCGAGAAGCAGGCCATCGACGCCACCCTTCATTCTCTCAGCAAGGAGGATTCTCGTTTTCGACCTATAGCCGACCGCTACTGGAACGCGCGCGGCGGCAGCCACACCGACGGCGGAGCATTCTCATTCACCATAGAAAACGCAGCCGGCGACCCCGTTAGAAATTCCGCAGGGGCGCAAGGTCCTGCAGATGGGAATATTTCTAATGCTTCGCTGCGAAGCACGAGCGGGGCCCGCCTCCGCTGCGCCGACAAGTTCGGCAGGGCTATAACCTGCCCCGGCGACAGTTGGGCAGTTGACTTCAGCCGGCCGCCTCAGATCGACACCGACGGTGTAGAGTTCGCCGAGATCATCGAATCTTCCCTGAAGAACAATAATGCAGAGGCCCTTTATGCAGCGGTCTCGGTGAGGATGCCCGGGCTGGAATTCGATGCGGTGCGCCGGCTGGTCTGTAAGATCGAGAGCTTCGCAGCCAGGAGCGAGTCCAATTTCTACTGGGCTTTGGAATGCCTTTCGCTTCTCAATAATCGCCGCTACAACTGCGGCAGGAAGAAACGCTCCGTCGTGCTGCAAATCATTCGCCGCGCCATCGACTCGATCCTCGAATCGACCCCTGCGATAACCGATCCGCCTCGGCGGACTCATGCCCCGTTAGAAATCCCTGCGGGGCGTAAGGTCCCGGAGATGGGAGTATTTCTAACGGGGCAAGCCCTCCGTATCGACTGGGATACGCGAGAGAGCATCCGCCCTCCAAAGGCAGGCGAGACGACGCTCGTCGTGAACTCTCACGACTTTCCTCCGGAGGGCGAAGACTGCGATGCCAGGCTGTTAGTGCGGGCGTATCAACTCGGGTGGAGACGTTTTATTCTCTACGGCCTTGTGGGGCAGCGTTTCACCGGCTGCGGCTTTGGCCCCGATACGACGGGCGTCCGGATCGACCTCTTCGGCTCATCTGGCGACTACACCGCATCCGGCATCGACGGAATGGAGATATACATCCACGATAATGCCCAGGACCAGCTCGCACAGATTATGAAGGCCGGTCGGCTGGTTGTATATGGCGACGTCGGGCAGGCATTTATGTACGGCGCTAAGGGCGGCGAAGTCTATGTCCTCGGCAACGCCGCTGGACGACCCCTCATCAACGCAGTGGGCCGGCCTCGCGTCGTCATTAACGGCACGTGCCTCGACTTCCTCGCCGAATCCTTCATGGCCGGCGACCCGCTCAAGGGAGGCGGATTCGTTGTCGTCAACGGCATAGAGTTCGACAACAAGGGCCGGGTCGTCCCCCAGCAGTCCCCCTATTCGGGCTCGAATCTCTTCTCGCTGGCCTCAGGCGGGGCCATTTACGTCAGGGACCCGCATCGCAAGCTCGTGCGAGAGCAGCTCAACGGCGGGCACTTCGCACCGCTTACAGAAAAAGACTGGCGGCTGATCAGACCCTATCTCGAAACCAACCAGCGCCTCTTCGGCATCTCTATCGACCGCGACCTGCTCGCCGTTGACGGCGTAAGACAAACCCCGCAGACCGTCTATCGCAAGGTCGCACCCGTAAAATCCGCCGTCCTCGCAGCACAAGAGGCGATCCCCGAATAAGGCGCGGCCCTGGTCTTTTTGCGCGGTTGCAGACGTGAGTTCTTAGTTTTGAGTTTTTAGTTCTAACTCAAAACTTAACACTTATAACTCAAAACTAAGCGATTGTTACAAGGTGCTACTACGGCCAGAGTTGCTCTTCGGCCCATTCATTCATAAAGACCGCGAAATCAGCAAAATTGACGCCCCTTGAGCCGGCGGCCTCCGGGTCCGTCAGGTTCATCGGCGATGCGACCGGATGATAGTCGGCAATCGCCGTCCCGCCCGCCATGACCCCGGCGATTTCCGCCTCGGTCAGGGCCTTGTCGTATATTCGCACCTCGTCAATCAGCCCGTCGAAATAATCGTTGTTCCACCTGCCTATGCGGAAGTCCTTGTCCGTGCCCGTATCCAGCCTGACGGCCATACTCGATTCGAGAACTCCGTTGACGTAAACGTAGCTGTGCCCGCCCGTATATACCTGGGCAAAATGCGCCCAATCGCCTCGAGTATCGAATCCGGTGATTGTATGATAGACGTTGCCTCCGTACTGGGCCCGCCACTGCCCTATGGAGCTGCGGGCGCGAAACGCAAATTCCTCACCGTCGCCGGTGCTGCCCATCTCATATACTGCGCCGCTATTAAAGCTGCGCACGGCGACCCACGATGTAATTGTCCTGGCCGAGCGACCCGCGATGCCCAAGTCCACTGCATCGGCGT
>DATEBC010000346.1:0-3892 GCA_035288065.1 Sedimentisphaerales bacterium
AGAATTCACCAACTTTTTTGGAGTTGAGCCAAAAAACAAACCCAAACAAACCCAATCCACCGCCCCCAGCCGATCTGTGAAATTACCCAGAACCCCATTTTCCCCCGGACTTTTTCGCACCGCCCTGCTATCTGCTTGGCAGGGTATGCAACTTGTTGCACACGCGGAAATTAAACACGCACATGACCGACGGTCAGTTTGAGTTATTTATTCGGGAGGTACTTGTCAGATGATTTTGGCCGTGATGAGCAAGGCCAGCCCTACGGCGTAGAAGACGAACATCAGCGCAAGCAGCTTATTAGTCTGGGGCGGGGCTGCTTTGAATTCCTTCCAGATGAAGACGCCCCAGAACGCCGCGACCATTGTAGCTCCCTGGCCCAGGCCATAGGAAATGGCGGGTCCTGCCGTTCCGGCGGCTACGTTGTTCACCGACATTCCCACGCCCCATATTGCCCCTCCGACGATGCCAATGAGGTGGAGCCGGAGGTTGCCTTTCTTGAAGTAGTCGCCAAGCGGGACCGGTTCGCCGGTGAAAGGTCTGGCCATCACGATGGTGTTCCAGAGAAAACTTGAGAGAAACACGCCTATCGAGAAGATAAACACGGCGGCGTAGGGCCCCATCTTCCCGGCTTCGGGATTCGTGAAGTCTGCGACGACGCCGCGCTGCACTAAGTAATAGAACAGGCCCATCAATACGCCGGCGGCGACTGATATGACAATGCCTTTTCCTGTGGTTTTCTGTTCGCCGCCGGCCAGCTTCTTGTATGCCAGGGCGTCGATAACGATGGCTATGGCGATACCCGCCACGCCGGCGAAGAGGAGAATCGGATTTCCCTGGGGTTTGAAGATGTAGTTGATGACGACCCCTTCGACGAGGGCAATGCCGATACCGATTGGAAATGCCACCGACATGCCGGCGATATCTATGGCTGCGACCAGCAGGATATTAGCCACGTTGAAGACGACCCCTCCGAGAAATGCAAAACCCAAGGCCGCACCGGTCGCCTGTCTGAGGTCCCGCACAAAGCTCCTTCCGACCGAGCCGATGCTGCCCATCGTAAGGGCGGCAATCAACGACAGCAGGACGACGCCGATGCAGTAGTCCCAGTAGAACAGTTGGAATTTCCACTCCTTGCTGGCGAGCTTCTGGGTATTAGCCCATGACCCCCAGCAGAGCATCGTGAGGACGCACATCATAACGGCCAGAGGATAAGATTGGATGACGACCATTTTGAAATCTCCTTTTTTTTCAAAAACTTGGATATCACCTGACAGCGGGGCTGTTGAAAAACAGGAGATTGCTTTCCGCCGCAGGCGGACTCCCCGCAATGACACAGAACACATTTTTCAGGTCATTGCGAGGAGGCCGAAGGCCGACGTGGCAATCTCAAAATGTTACTTGCGAACTTTTTCAACAGCCCCATAGCAACCGGTGTTCAACTGCTCATAAAGCTATGCACCTCCTGGAGGGTGGGCATCGAAGATTGGGCGCCCATTTTAGCAACGGCCAGGGCGGCTACGTAATTTGCGAACGATGCGGCATCGAGCAGCG
The DNA here is from genome assembly GCA_035288065.1 of Sedimentisphaerales bacterium. GTDB lineage: Bacteria > Planctomycetota > Phycisphaerae > Sedimentisphaerales > Anaerobacaceae > JAFGCD01. The sequence goes on from DATEBC010000346.1 coordinate 1,553, forward strand.
GTTTTCCCTGCGCTATGCCGACGGCCAGGCTGCCAGTAAAGGCATCTCCGGCAGCGGTGCTGTCAATCGCCTCGACCTTATGTGCCGGGACATATTCGGCCCGGTCTCTATCGACCAAGAGGAATCCCTTGCTTGCCAAAGTGACAATCACCGCCTTTACGCCGCGTTCCAAGAGGTTCATCGCTGCAGCACGTGCGGAATCTTCATCCGTTACCTCTATGCCGGTGAGAATCTGTGCTTCCGTCTCGTTGGGCTTCAAGACATCGACCAGCTCAAGGAGTTCCGGTGGAAGCTCTCTTGCCGGGGCCGGGTCGAGGACAAACGGCACGTTTGAGCGGTTTGCCAATTCTGCGGCGCATTGAATAGTATCGAGCGGGATCTCCAATTGCGCCACGACGGCGCCGGCGGCTTCGATCTCGTTTTTCGCCGCCCTGACGTCCTGCGGCGAGAGCTTCAGATTGGCTCCCGGCGCCACGACGATCGAGTTTTCTCCCTTGGCATCGACCATTATCAAGGCTACTCCGGAGGGCGCATCCTGAGTTTGCTGAATGTGACTCGTATTGACGCGCTCTTTTTTGAAGTTGCGCAGAGACTGTGCTCCAAATACGTCGTCTCCCAATTTTGCTACGAAGCAGACGTTGGCTCCGAGTTTGGCGGCGGCGACGGCCTGGTTGGCGCCCTTGCCGCCCGGCACCATAATGAAATCCCCCCCGAGAATCGTCTCCCCGGCGGCGGGGATCCTCTTTGATTTGACGACGAGGTCCATATTGCTGCTGCCGACTACGACTATTTTGGGTGCGTTGTTCTTCATTGTGTGCGTCCTAAATAATACAAACGAGCTGCGCTCCGGCAGGTTCTATGTAACTCAAACTGACCGGTTTCCAAAAAAACAACACGATAAGTCCTTATGCGAAAGCAAGATAACCCAGTGTGTCATTCCCGCGAAATGGCACATCCGCCCGTGGCGGAGCGGGAATCCACTGAGCCTCCGCACTGCTGGATACCTGCTTTCGCAGGTATGACAAGGCGAATGGGTCAGCTTGAGTACGTAAGGCTCTCATTTCACCAGTCTTTCAACGAGGAAATCCTCGAAGGCGCCTAAATCATTCCAGGCGGTTGCGCAGTTGATCAGCTTGCCGGCTTCGTCGATTCTGGTATAGCCGTCGTCGGTGACCTTGATCCTGAGCTTTTCCATTTTAACGAGTTTTGTTGACATGCCGAGATAGATGCCGACCGTATCGAAGAGGGTTGTGCTGCTTGAATTGACCTTTTCGTTGACCCTCTTCTCGACCTCTTCGGCGCTCAGGTCCTTGTTCTCGGCTGCTATTTGATGGGCGCACCAGGCCCGGTAGTTCTCGATCAGCGCGCGTGTCAGGGGGCTGTCGTTCTTGAGCACCTTTTGATACTTTTCGCCGGTGAGGTGAACGATTCCGCAGGTATCAATCGGCGTGATTGTCATATCCCAGGGTGCGGCGAAGACCTTTTGGGCTTCTTTTACGAAGGCTTTGACGTTATATTCGGGGCTTGGCTCGGCGCTTCCGCCGTAGCCTTTGTAGATGCTTCCGTGCATTCCGACGAATTGGGCCTTCTTCGCTATATCGGCCTTACGGTCGAGAGCGGCGGCTATATTCGGCAGAGGGCCGACGGCTATAATCTTGATGGGGCCGGGCGAATTCGTAACCGTATCGATTATCGCCTGGACACCGTCGGCGTGAATCTTGCCCGGATACGACGAAAGGTTGTAGTCTTTGGCCCATGCGTCCTGCCTGTGTTCGCCCTGGTGCTGACGGACGCCGATACCGATAGGTATATCCGTTCTGCCGACCGTCTGGAGAAATTTGGCGACAGTCCTTGCCTTTGATTCGGTATTGCCGACCGCGGTGGTGATGAGCTTGACGTCGAACTCGGGCGACTGAAGCAGCATCGCCAAGGCCCAGGTATCGTCGATATCGTCGCAGATGTCCGTGTCGAAGATGACGGCGATTTTTTTGGGGCCGCGCGAAGCTGCGTGCGACATCGGGCAAGCCAGCGGTCCGGCCAGCAGCGCCAAAATGGCCGGAACAAAGACGAAAATGACCTTTTTCCGCAGAACAAAGCCTTTCGGTCCTGCCCCTGTCGGAAGATTGGTGGAACTCATCTTTTAGACTCCTTATCTCAAGACTCAAAGGCTTCTGCAAAATTGCAGGTTAGGCCTACTTAATAAAAGAAAAAATCGTTTCCTGATTTTTTCTTTTTAATGCGAACATCTTCTGTCATAAGAAGTTAGGCGATTATTGAAGAAAATCACAAAGACGATTTTCTTCAACAATATAGGCCTAACCTGCAATTTTGCAGAACTCA
>DATEBC010000347.1:0-5139 GCA_035288065.1 Sedimentisphaerales bacterium
TTTCTCCAGCCGGTTTCCCAATATCTTGGAGAGTTGCCTCGCAACGCCTTTCCAGAGCTTCTCGAAAAAGTCGCTCTACCCGACGCTTATCTCCAAAGCAGCAATGCTCTTCTACCTGCTAATCAAGAACCACCCTTTCCAGAACGGCAACAAGAGAATCGCTATGACAGCGCTGCTTGTTTTCCTATACCGCAACAAGAAGTGGATCAAGGTCGATACGCAGGAGCTTTACAACTTCACCGTCTGGGTGGCCCAAAGCCCGCGCACTGTCAAAGACGAGACCATCAAGGCTGCTGAGACATTCATAAGCACACATCTTGTGAATCTTGGAGAATAGAGTCCGAGGCTGCCTATTTCGACAAATCAACTACTTTGACACCCTCTTCTCTTGCGGCTGTTGCCAAATCCTTGTCCGCAGTAATAAGGGTTATTTCACTTTCTCCTGCAAGTGTTGATAGCGAGGTCTCCTTTATGCTGAGCAATTGCAGAGCGTCTGATATGTCGATCTTGTATTTATCGACGAGTTCATCCAGCTTTCCGAAATCATGCAAGTCTTCTAAGGGATATTCCTTAATCTGTATCCGATGTTCTTCAATATAAGCAAATAGGAGTCTGCAACAGTCTCTGTATCTGTTTGTGCTTATCTTGTCTTTGCACCATTCTCGCTTCAGGACAGACAACGATTCAAAGAAACAGAAATTCGTCGTGAAGAGCAAAGAGTACGGGTCGTCAAAGTAGTTCCGCACGAGGTCGGAATGCTTTTCGTCTATGAGCAACTTGACGATGGCAGAGGCGTCAAGGAAGAACGATTTGATATCACGAATGCCAGGAGAGCAAGATGCCACAATTACCCCTTTCTTTTCGGCTGATTACACAGAAAAACCGAACATATTACAATCATTGCCCGTCGATTTCGTTTCTGATCTGGTTCAGCAGGTTAATAGCCTCGATAGGCGTTAGGTTGTTTATGTCTGTTGCGGCGAGTTTGTCTAAGATGCTCTTGTGCTTTTGGACAAAGAGGGTGTCGCGATCGGGTTCTTTGGTTTTATGGCGGGCTAAGCGTTCGCCGGTGGCTTCTTTTTGGAATGCTGCTTCCAATTCTTCTAAGATTTCCTTCGAGCGGTCGAGGATTGATTTTGGAACGCCGGCCAACTTTGCCACGTGGATTCCGTAGCTCTTGTCCGTTCCGCCGGGGAGGATGCGATGCAGGAATACGACTTCGTCCATCCATTCACGAACGGCCACGTTGCAGTTCTTGACGTTGTTGAACAGTTCGGCAAGCTCCGTCAACTCGTGATAATGCGTGGCGAAGAGGGTGCGGCATTTGATATTGGTTGCGATGTGCTCTGTGATCGCCCAGGCTAAGGACAGGCCGTCGTAGGTGCTGGTGCCTCGGCCTACTTCGTCGAGAACTACGAGCGATTTGGCCGTGGCGTTGTTGATAATATTGGCGGTCTCGGTCATCTCGACCATGAAGGTCGATTGGCCGCGGACCAGCTCGTCGGAAGCGCCGACGCGGGTGAAGATTCTATCGACCAGGCCGATCTCGGCGTTCTTGGCCGGGATAAATGAGCCGGTCTGCGCCATTAGCACAAGCAGGGCGACCTGGCGAATATAGGTGCTCTTGCCGCTCATGTTCGGCCCTGTGATAACGGCAATATCGCCCGCCCCGTTGCCAAGCTCGACATCGTTGGGCACGAATTCGGGCCCGAGTATCTCGGCCAGGACGGGGTGCTTTCCTTCGTTAATGACAAGCTCTCCGCCGGTGGTCATCTTGGGGCGGATGTAGTTGCGGCGTTTTGCAAGGTGCGCCAGGGCCGCCAGGCAGTCGCACCGGGCGAGCGTATCGGCGAGGGCCTGGAGGCGGCCGACGTACTGGGCGGCTTGGCTGCGGAGCTCCTCGAAAAGTCGAAGCTCCAGATCGAGGGCCTTTTCCTCAGCGCCTAAGACCTGTGTCTCATATTCCTTGAGCTTCTCGGTTATGTAGCGCTCGGCGTTCTTGATTGTCTGCTTGCGGACGTAATCGGGCGGGACCTTACCTGCGGATGCGTGAGAGACCTCGATGTAGTAGCCGAAGACCTTGTTGTAGCCGATCTTGAGATTGGCGATGCCCGTCCGCTGGGATTGCTCTTTCTGGTAGTTCTGCAGAAAGCTTTGGCCGTCTTTGGAGATCGAGCGCAGCGAGTCGAGTTTTTCATCGAAGCCGGCCCGTATAACGCCTCCGTCGCGGAGGTGCGTCGGGCAGTCAGGCTCGATTGCCGATTCGAGCAGTTCAGCCAGCTCGTCCATACTGTCGCAGTCCGCGGCCAATTGTCTTAATAGCTCGGCGGCGAATTCACTGAGATTCTCCCGCAACTGCGGTATCTGCCGGAGTGTTGCCGCCAGCGCCAGGAGGTCTCGCGGCGAGGCGCGGAACGTGCTGATTCGGGCCGCGATCCGCTCGATGTCGGATATGTTGGAAAGCAGCTTGCGGATGCTGGTCAGCGTGCTCTCGGTGTTCTTCAATTCCTCGATTGCGTCCTGCCGCCGCTCAATCCCAGCCAGGTCGCACAGCGGCATACAGAGCCAGTTCGCGAACATCCGCCCGCCCATGCCGGTCAGCGTCTGGTCGAGTGATTCGAGCAGCGAGCCTTTGCTGCTTTCGGTGCGGATTGTTCGGAGGATTTCGAGGCTTCGCAGGGTGGTCGGGTCGATTTGGAGGAAATCCCGCCTCTCGATTTTCCGCAGGTTGCGGATGTGGCCGAGGGTCGTTTTTTGGGTTTCGTTGAGGTATTCGATGATAGCCCCGGCGGGTGGGATAAGGCCGTCGTCGCCGTCGTCTATGCCGAAGCCTTCGAGCGTGGCGGTGCCGAAATGCTTGAGCAGCCGCTGCTTGGCCTGGTACGGATCGAAGTACCAGGATGGGCGCTCGGTTACGATGGCGCTGGTAAGCTGAGCGATGTCCTTGGCGAGCTTCTTCGTCTCGGCCTCGAATAGCTCGCCCCGCCGGTCGGCTATTAGGCATTCAGCCGGGGAGAGCCGGACCAGTTCGTCGAGCAGCTTATCTTCGCTGAACTGCTGGGCGAAGAAATGGCCGGTCGAGATATCGACCCAGCTCACCGCTGCGGCGCCTTTGCTGCCCAGGCCCACGGCGCAGAGGAAATTATCCTCTTTGGCTTCGAGCAGCATGTCGTCGGTAAGCGTGCCCGGCGTGACAATCCGCACGACATCCCGCTTTACGACGCCTTTGGCGGTCTTCGGGTCCTCGACCTGCTCGCAGACGGCCACGCGATAGCCGGCCTGGATCATCTTCTTGAGATACCCGTCGATAGCGTGATACGGGACGCCGGCCAGGGGAGTCTGTTTGCCCTTGTCTCGGCTGGTCAAAGCAAGCCCGCAGATCTTCGAGCATATCTTGGCGTCCTCGTAGAAAGTCTCGTAGAAATCGCCCATCCGGAAGAAGAGGATGCAGTCCGGGTGCTTCTTCTTGAACGCATGAAACTGCTTCATCGCAGGCGTAATATTTTCACTCGGTGCGGCCATAGGTCCAGATTATACACAGAGCGGTCATCTCAACAACTCAAATTGAGCTCCCTAAAGTTCCGGCAGACGATGAGAACAGACAAATAGCAGGATACCGGCTGTATTCGCCACGTTCTCAGCGACCAAGTCCGGTTGTCGCTTAGTGCAGGTATTAGTGAACAAGCCAAGAATTTATCGTGCAGGCGTTTGGTGGGCTCTCCTTACACTTCCGGTCTCAGGGCCTTATTCTTACCCTATCCTCTTCGACGAGCCAAAGGCGTCCCTCTATAGGCTCGGTGGGAAATATACGCATTGCGCGTCGCAGAACCTCAAGAACATGGCGTTTATCTTGTCGGGTCAGTCGCATTACGATAATCCCAAACATGTTGTCAGGAGGATATGCCCTAATGTCGGCAAAATCGGTATCCAATGTTACTAGTGTACGTTCTTCTTTCCGACAGAGAGCGGCGAGGTCTGTATCGGAAGTCCCGATGAGATTCTCCTCGCAAACAGTGACTGCATCATGGCCCGCCTGCTTGAGTAATTCTGTGACTTCGACCGGCAGGTTTTCATCCACTTTGAAATTCATGTTCAGCCCTGTGCCGGCATTGGTATGATGCGCTCATGTGTAAGCTCGGCTGCGTATGAAATCGCCGCCAGAACAGACTCTCGTTTAAGAGACGGATAGCTGCGGAGAATCTCGTCCACGGAAAGACCTGCAGCCAAATTGTCAAGAATAACCGACACCATGATACGGGTCCCCTCTATGCAGGCGCTGCCGTGACACACATTTGGGTCAGCCGTTATATAGCGATGCCAGTTCATAGCTAATCTCCATCGATTCTGCTGCATGTTATGCACACATTATTAAGGATAATCTCCGCCTGTGAGCAAGTCAATCCTTTTTGTACGACAGTTGGAAGAATTAGTGAATGAACCAAGGATTCCAAGTCCGGCAGATCGTATTAACCATTTAGTCTTGGTGTGCTGAGATTACGCCAAGCTCGACCATTTAACAACTCTGATATGAGTAGAACCGCCTGACGGTTGGTTTTGGCGGCTGTGAGTTGTCTGAGGATGTTTTGCTGGCGGCTGGTGAAAGCGACGGGGGTACTTGTGCTGATTTCGGTGACGCCGGCGATTTGGAGGATTTCTTTTTTGAGGTTTTCGATGCCCGCGCCGAACTTGGCGCTTATTTGCACTGCGCTGCTCAGACTATCGGGCAATTGGGCGACGTCTAATTTGGCGGCCAGGTCGGATTTGTTCAGGACTGTCAGGACTTTCTTCGCCGCGATCTTGTCGATGAGCGTTCTGTTGAGCTGATCGGCAGTTTTACTGTTGTCCAGGACGAGCAGGATAAGCTCAGCCTCGGTTAGAATCCGGCCGGTTCTCTCCTGGGCGGCTTTCTCGACGCTTTTCCCGGGAGTTGCCGCGAGCTTTTCGTCGAGTCCTGCGGTGTCGATCAGGGTTACGCAGAGCGGGCCGATTTGGCATTCTGCCGAGACCCAATCGCGGGTCGTGCCCTCGATATCGGTGACAATGGCCTTCTGTCGCCCCGCGAGGTAGTTCAACAGCGTGCTCTTGCCGCTATTGGGCGGGCCTGCCAGGACTATCGTGCAGCCAAAGATAATCAACTTC
>DATEBC010000348.1:0-6002 GCA_035288065.1 Sedimentisphaerales bacterium
TCCAGTTCTTTTTGTTCTTCCGTCGTGAGCCGAACGATATATTTCTTGTTCATACCGATCCCTTTCAGAAAAATGATACTCTGAAAGTTGTATCGGCAATTCCTATTCAACCGCTAAAATCAAATGTTATGAGGTACTAGCATCTCAAGCCGCCGCACCGATTAACGTTTGGCCAACGCATTTTTTCTCAACTCTTCGACGGTCTCGAATATGGTGGTTATCTTTTCATCGGCTGCTTTTTCATCCATGTTTATGCAGCAAACCCCCGTGAGCCTGGGATTGGCCGAATCTCTGACCAGCCGCCTGATGGTCTGTTCTATTTCGAGGCGCGTGTTGTCTATTATCTCCACAGGGCTTAGGCGAATGTTTAGAAAGGTGTTCGGCAAGCGCTTGCGCAGGGCCGAGACGTCGCTGCCCCAGCCGACATCCAGAAAATCAAGATAGGGCAGCTTGGCGAAAGCCCCGGCGAATCGGTGAGCGTCGCCGCCGCAGAAGTGAATCCCGAAGGGCCTGTATTTCTTGCTCCATCCGGCATCATACTTAAAAAGAAACTTCTCATAATCGGCCGCCGAGATCATCGTGTGGGAACACGTGCTGTGCAGAAATATCGGCGAACTGAAGTGGCGGACAGTTCTGTTCACACTGATCGAGGTTGAGCCGGTATGCCTGAACATATCTTCCGTGAATCTTTCGATTACAGCGGCGATCTCGCCTAAGAAGCGATGAACGCCGTCGGGCCTGTCGAACATGTCCATGAAAAGGTTCTCTCCTCGCACATCAAGACCAACGTTGAGTATGCCGCCCCAGTTTACATCGCCGGCCAGATAGCCGAATTGTCTCTTTAGTGCTCCGGTCAGTTTCTCGAACTTCTTATATACGGGGCTGTCGAAGGCCTCCGAGGCTGAAAGCTGCAACGCCGGACGCCGCGAGCAGATTACCTGCGGAGGCGCATCCTGCTTGTATTCGACTTTGCACCCGAGCATTTCGCTGAGCATGAACCCGGCGGCCAGGTGCACGGCGCCGACCGCGGGAAGCGATTTGTCCTTGTCAATTCCCAGGCCGAATTTGCCCCATCGCTCGTACAGGGCCTTTTCCATCTTCTGCTCTGATTCGACGCGCTTGGCCGGGTGGAAAAAGAAGTCCTCGTCGAAGGTCAAGCCCTCGTTGTGAAACCACCATGCAGGCGCCAGGACTATCTCGACGGGCAGGACTGGGGTGTTGCAGAATACGCTTTCCGTCATAATTGAGGACTCATCGTCACCGATTTTGTGGTTAAGCCGGTTAAGCCGTGGCATAGCCACATGGCCTATCCATTTTTCTGACACGGACCCACGGTCCCATAGGGATTGACACTGTTATTTCTCGGCGTTGATTATAGCAGTTAAGCGTATTGACGGCATTGGAAATAGGCTGTAGAATGGAATTTGTGAACAGCAATCTTTTTGTATCCTGTTCCTGTGAACTCTAAAGGAAGAAGATCGGGCGCATATCGGAGGTTTACATGGCTATGACCAGACGCGATTTCCTGAGAAGCACGGCGGCGGCGCTTGGAGCTGGAGCTGTTTCCGCTCTGACAGTTAAGCCGACGCAGGCAGGTCAGGCAAGTCAACCCAACGTCGTCTTAATCCTGGCCGATGACATGGGATATTCCGATGCCGAATGTTACGGCGGCGACGTGCGCACGCCCAATCTTGCGGCGCTGGCCGAAGGCGGCCTTCGCTTCACACAGCATTACTCGACCGGACGCTGCTGGCCTTCGCGGGCCTGTATATTGACCGGCTACTACGCGCAACATATTCGTCGCGACACAATGGAAGGCATCGAACTGGGCAACCGGCCAAAATGGGCGCCGCTCCTCCCTGAGATGCTGAAATCATACGGCTACACCTCCTATCACAGCGGAAAATGGCATATCGACGGGACTCCTATCGACGGCGGATTCGACCGCTCGTGGGGCGGCGAGAGGACAGGCTGTGACTGGGACCGATACTTTGATTCCAAGCCCTGGAAGGAGGACGGCGTTAGCGCCCCGGCCAAGCCGGGGGAAGATTACTATTCGACCGTTGCAATCGCGGACCGCGCGATTCAATGCCTCAAGCTGCACCAAAGCAAATACGGCAAGAAACCTTTCTTTCAATACATCGCCTTCTACTCGCCGCACTTTCCGCTTCAGGCCATCCAGAAGGATAGCGATTCTTACCGCGATGCCTATATCGAGGGATGGGATGTTATCAGACGCAGACGCTGGGAACGGATGAAGAAGATGGGGATAGTGAACTGCGCCTTGTCAGAGTTGGATGCGGATACCGTCCCGAGCTGGAACCTTAAGCCGGAGCAGTTGAAAGAGCAAATTGGACCGGGGGAGGCGGCGCGTGCGGTCGCGTGGAATACGCTCACGGATGAGCAGAAGCGATTTCAGGCTGCGAAAATGGCCATCCACGCGGCGATGATTACGCGCATGGACCTGGAGATCGGCCGGGTTATACAACAGCTAAAGGAAATGGGTGCCTACGAGAATACGCTGATACTCTTTGCCAGCGACAACGGCGCCAGCGCCGAGCAGATTATCCGCGGCGACGGCCACGACCGCTCGGCCGCAATGGGATCGGCTGAGACCTTTCTTTGCCTTGGCCCGGGCTTTTCAACTGCCGCTAATACGCCTTTTAGATTGCACAAACACTGGAACCACGAAGGGGGCATCTCTTCACCGTTTATCGCCCATTGGCCTAAGGGAATCCGGGCCAGAGGCGAATTGCGGCATGAACCCTCGCATTTCATTGATATAGTGCCGACGATCCTGGAGTTGGCTGCGGCGAAAGCCGACCAGCCGGCGGGAACGCCCCCCAGGCCCGGACGAAGCTTGATACCCGTGTTCAAGAAAGATCACGCCTTAAAGGAAAGGACTTTGTGGTGGCGCCATAGCGGCAACCGGGCCATCCGCCAAGGCGATTGGAAATTGTCCGCCAAGGGCGGCAAGGAAGGAAAATGGGAGCTTTATGATCTGAGCGTCGATCGCTGCGAGATGAATGACCTGGCCCTGAAATACCCTCAAAAGGTCGAGCAGCTCGCGGGACAATGGCAGGCCATTGCCGAAGGATTCCACGCTGATTTGAACAACGAGAAGAGCCCCTGATGTTTTTCTTTTGCATAGATCGTGAATACGGCGTAATATGCTCGCACCGACATTCCAACAAACGACCTGCCGCGACGTACCGTCTATGGCACGGTGGGAATGTTCCAGACTTGTAGTACGGTATCACATTTGTATTTGTGGCCTGTCATTCCCGCGAAGGCGGGAATCCAGATTCTAAGGAAATGGATTCCGCATCAAGCTCTGCCCTGAGCGCAGCCGAACGGGTGCGGAATGACAACTTATAGATTCGATTGTTACAGAATAGTATTCACAGGTTGAATAGATGGGCAAAAAAGCTAAGACGATAGATACCGAGAGGATCGCTAAGGCCGTCCGGGAAATACTGCTTGCGGTCGGTGAGGACCCGCAGCGAGAGGGGCTTAAGCAGACGCCTCTGCGAGTGGCGCGAATGTACGCCGAGCTTCTGGGCGGAATGCACGAAAAGCCGGATAAGCACCTTCGAAGCCTCTTTGCGGAAAACTACGACGAGATCGTTGTGCTCCGTGATATTCCGTTCTACAGCATTTGCGAGCATCACATGATGCCGTTTATCGGCTCTGCGCACGTTGCGTATCTGCCCACCGGCGCTGTGCTGGGGGTGAGCAAGCTGGCGCGAATCGTCGAGTGTTTTGCCCGCCGCCTCCAAACCCAGGAGAGGCTCACCTACCAGATAGCCGATTTTCTTATGAGCCGCCTGGAAACACGCGGCGTCGCCGTCGTCTTGGAGGCATCGCATAGCTGCATGACGATTCGAGGCATAAAAAAACCCGGATCGGAAATGGTCACATCGGCGCTTCGCGGGATATTCAGGAAAGACCCCAAGAGTCGAAGCGAGGTCCTCAGCTTGATGAATAGACGCTGATGCACAGACTGACCAGGCATGTTCGGTTTTCAGTCAATCCCTTTCTCTCGCAGCAGCGAGAGGGGGCCAATTCTTTCGCTTCCAGGCCGGCGGGGGAAGGGTTGGCGGTGTTTCTCGAGTTGTGGGTGGAGCTGGTCGGACAGGTCGAGCCGCAGACAGGGTTCGTTATCAACGTTGCGGATATCGACAGGCAGGTCCGCAAATCCGCCGTCCCTGTCTTTGCCGAGCGCATAAAAGCGGAATTCGCCGCGGGCAGGCATATCGCCCTGACCGTCATCGCCGAACTGCTCGCGGCAGCGTGGACCAGGCTGGCAGATAAGTTCGGCAGCGCAAAATTGAGCGGGATCGGCGTTAAGCTGAATCCCTACAGGAAACTCTCAATAGATTCCGAGGACGGCGCAATGGTTTATTTTAGCGAAAAGTTCGAATTTGCAGCGACGCATAAGCTCTGGAATGATCAATTCTCCGAGCAGCGGAATTTCGAGGTCTTCGGCAAGTGCGCCAATCCTTCCGGGCACGGGCATAACTACATTGTTGAAGTCACCGTCAAAACGCCGGCGGCAAGCGAGGTCTCTGTAGGAAACTTCGAGGAAATCATCCATCACGAGCTTATCAGAATCCTGGACCACAAGAACTTGAACCTCGACGTTGAGCACTTCAGCAGGACCAACCCCACAGTCGAGAACATTGCCGTATTTGCCTGGGAAAGGCTGGCAGGAAAATTCGGCGACGCGAAACTGCATTGCGTCACTATCTGGGAAACGGATAAGACTTGCTGCTCGTATTATGGGCGGGACTAATCCGCGCGAACATCGTAAGACCGACGGCATAAACGATGAGCATATATCCGCTGACCCGCTTTTGCTGCCCGATGTGGGCGCCGTAAGCGGCGAAGGTGAACGTTCCCAACACTCCTGAACCTTCCGACTTCTCATACTGCCGGCCTTGCGTCCCCAGATTTTGTGTGGTGATTCAGGCCGTATCTTATTTATTTGCGTTGTTTTTTGCCATGTTTTTCCGGCGCTTGAAAATTGGGTTTGATCCGGCCCACCTCGGCGCGTCTGCGACTTCGTCCCACCAAATTGGGTTTGGTTGGCCCTTCGACTTCGCTCAGGGTCGAGCAGGGCTCGAGTTTTGGGCTGTAATTGGGTTTGATTGGGTTTGTTTTTTCGGGCGGAGATGAGCGGAATATTGCTGTAAATCTGTGTGCCATAATGGGTTACGTTGGTTTTGTGGTTTGGAGAATTGGGTTTGTTTTGCATAATCGCCCTAACACCACAGAGATCGCCGAGAACGCAGAGAAAATAGGGTTGCGGTAAGATGGGTGGGATAGGCAGGTTTGGCATTTCGGAGCGGAGAGAAGAGACTAACCACGAAGCAACACGAAAGGTTTTTAGACACGGATTAACACGGGTTGACACGGATTTTGAGAGAGGTAGAGAATCAAGTATCATTATTCAGTCCCTCCCGAAGGATTGGGATCTTCGATATTAGTTTAGTGAATATTATACTATATCGGACGTTGGATGTCAAGTGAATTGTAGCCACAGATTGCACAGATAAACGCGGATTTACGCGCCACAGAGAGAACTGAGGCGACAAAGAATTCGTGCTGCCTGTGCGGCCCTGCTCCTTTTTCTACGTGCGACAGACCATATACCATATACTACATACCATTCACTATTCTGATTCTGTTAGTTTGATACATATTATACTCTACCGCAACTTGGCCGTCAAGGAAAATCCCCAATAACCGCAGACGTTGTCCTCCACGAGGCCTGAGCCGTGAGCTTGCCCACCGCGGGGGGCTTTGTCGAAGGATCGAAAATCTACTCCCCCCCACCCACCCTGCATTCGCCCCACCTACTAGTTCTAATACAAGCGTGACTTCTTGAGATTTGTCATGGTGATATTCTTGAAAAAGCTCGAAATGCCCGTTCGGATTGCGCATAATGCCTTTTTGAAAAGGAGGGTGACAAACCGCAACCAAATACAAAAAGGCATTTC
>DATEBC010000349.1:0-4784 GCA_035288065.1 Sedimentisphaerales bacterium
CCCCGGCAGGGCGACGATTGTGGTCTGCGGCTGCTCAAACACCAGGCCGATAGCCGTGCCGTTGCGGTTCTTCAGATATGTGCCTTGCGTCGGCGCCTGGGCTTGACGGCGCAGGTTCTGGCGAAGCTCTGCTGGCGAGACGCCGAAACGCTGCGTCATCTCCCGCAACACGTCAGGGTTCTCCTCGAGCGGAATCTTCGTGAATGCACAAAGGGCCTCGCGGGTGACGTCGTTGGCGGTGGGGCCGAGACCGCCGGTGACGATTATCAAATCCGCTTTGGCGGCGGCAAAGCCAAGGGCTTCTTCGATATCGGCCTGGGTGTCGTCCACGCACATCGAGCCGACGCAGCGAAGGCCCAGCAGCCCGAGCGTTTTCGTGATGAATTGTGTATGCCCGTCCGCGTAAGCCCCGGCAAGAAGCTCGCCGCCCGTGACGATGATCATGTATCGCGTGAGCTGCGCCTCGGATGGGAAGCTCAGTTTGTCCATCGGGTCTGTGCCGGCGCTGCTCTCTTGCTGGTCGGTCCAGCCGTCGTTGTCGTCGTCGGGATCGGCGTTGTCGCCGGCGCCGTCGCCGTCTGTATCCAGCCATTCCTTCAAGTCGAACGGAAATGCGTCCCAAGGGAGGGACTTTGCGCGGTCTATGCCGTCGCCGTCGAAATCCAGCTCCTCCCAGTCGGGCTCAGCGTTTTTGTTTTCATCGTCGGCGAGGCCGTCGCCGTTATCGTCGGCGTCGAGATTGTCGCCGATGAGGTCTTTGTCTGCGTCTTTCGATTCCTCGGGTTCGAGCGGGAAGGCATCGTGCAGGTCGGGCACGCCGTCGTTGTCGTCGTCGAGGTCAAGATGGTTGGACCGGCCATCGTTGTCGATATCGGGCGGGCCGTCAGGCGTAATCAGAAGGGCAAGATCGACGGCGAATTCAGGGACATCGAATGTACACGTCCCCTTCGGCGCGTCGATGGTTTTGATGATCCCGCCCGTTTCGGGCGAATACCAGTATCCCGTGGCGCTATCGGGGACGTCCACGGTAATCTTCAGGCCCTTTACTTCTTTTTCATGGTCGGCGAAATGGTGCAGATAGACACCGGCCCTTTTCTTCGAGGCCAGGGCGTAGGCGCGGACAGCGTGCGGGTCCGAAACCGTTACCTCAACCGGGCGGACGTCTTCATCGAGGCGGTATGCGAAATCCTGCATCGCCCGGACATACTCACGCTCTTTAGGTCCGAGCCACATATTCATAAAGTGGCCGTCGCGGGCGTAGCTCGTGTTCCAGAAGATAAATGCAATCTCGTTGAATAGTGCGGTCCAGTTTCGGATGCGCATTCGCAGGGCCGAGCGGTCGTCCCATACGCCTCCAACGCCGAGCGGGCGGTTGTTCGTGTCCACGTGATTACCCTGCTCGCCGACGACGACGGGTTTGCCGTGCTTTTTCCAGTCTGCGGCCCGTGAGGCGGTGACGGCATCGGATTCAAGCTCATTCTCGCGCTGGTACCAGTGCGGGGCATTGATCTCGATGCCGGCCAGCTCGGGACGCTCCCAGCTCGTTGTGATTGGATGATGGTATGGATCGATGGATTGGAGGTAGGGGATGGTTATCTCATACCATTTATCGTCGGCCTTTTGCTCGTTTAGGAATTCCCAGAAATCCACATAAGCGCCCCACCTATCGACGCTGTACTTGATGAACCTCTTGACCTTGGCCATATTTTCTTCGCTGCCCGCTTCGTTGTTGAAGACCTGTTGGAAGCCGAAGATGCCGTAGAAGATACCGAAGCCGTATTTGCGGGCATAGCACAGCAGCTCATCCGTCATCACGCCTTCTTGGACGAGATACTTGTTGAGGTCGTGGTTGAGGGGGAAGGAGCAGTTCTGCTGGGAGTAGCGATAAAGATTGAAGCCGCATTTGGAAAAGCAGCGAAAAAACACGTCGGCGTTTTGCGGATTATTGGCCGGGCCGCGGACGAACACGGGGCCGCTCGGCAGGGGCGGCGGGGCTTTCAGGTCCGTGCGGAAAGGGCCCTCCATTGCGCATTGGTCGAGGATCGAGCCTGTTCCTGAGTCATCGCCCCAGCAATCCTGGATGCCGATGGGGAAATATGCTGTGCCGTCGTCGAATACGAACCTGAACGGATTCGTCGGGTGCAGGCGGATGAATCCGCGATTCGGTTTTCTTCCTTTGATGCACGAGAAGGCGCCTTTGCCGGATGCCTTCCGGCCCTCTGCATTGGTGAACGTGAAGCTGTATGTCCAATTGCCGAGCTCGCCCGGCGCAAAGCGGGCCTTCCAGATATTCTGCTTGTCGAATTGGTACGTTATCTGCAGGCGTTCGCCCGTCTTCTGTTTGCTAATTTTAGGGCCGGTCGAGGAGCCGTAGTGGAATCCGCCTATCTTCATTTGCTTGCCCGAAGGAGAGGCGAAAACTACGTCGATAGCGACATCGAAGAAGGGGTCGGCATATTCGTTCTCATGCTCGAAGGCGATCTCGAACACTTCGTAAGCCGGTATAGTATCGGTGTTTTGCTCGTGGGCCACTTCAAGCTGAGAATTGCCGGCGTACAAGATTACGGATGCACACAGAAGCAGCACAGTCGCTGTCAGTGACTTGTTGGGATACATTGTCTAATCTCCGATGTACAGGGCTTGCGGTTTACTGCTCGGCCTTTTGCGTGATGCCTTTACCGAGCATGGGCAGGACCTTGGCGGCCTGGTCGGGCCCGTAGTTGAAGATTGTAAAACCGCCCGTGTTGAGTCGGCGGGTAATGCTTATCTGCTCGATCAGCTTGCAGATATCGGTCTGGTCGGGCCAGACGCTCAGGCCGATGCCGGGATAGCATGGCACTTTGCCCGCCCAGGGAAGCTGCTGGCCGAGCATGCGCTCGAAAGCGCCGCTGGAAGCGGTATAGTCCATCGGACAGACAAAGTCGAGGTATCCCCGGTCGCACCAGAGCTTCCAGTCCTGGCCGATGGAGTCGCGGTCGCTGGGCCAGCTTCTAAAGACCGCGGCTGATATTTTTATGCCCGGCCTGATTCGCTTTGCTCTTTCAGCCACGGCGGCCACGACGGCGGTAATTTGCTGCCGCCTGAAATCGAGCCATTTGTCCCTGATGCCGTCGTTGTTCCGCGCGTCACTGGGCCAGTTGTTGACGGCGCTGCCGACGGCCTTTTCAAAGCGCTGCCGACAGCCGTCGCAGAAACACCCCTCTTCGCCCGGATAACGGATGTAGTCGAAGTGCAGCCCGTCAACATCATACTTGCGCGCCACTTCGAGCATGGATTCGATTTCGAGCGTTTGATTAGCCGGGTGGGACGGGCACAACCAGCGATCATTAGCTGAGCCGTCGTAGCTGACCTGTGTTCTGCCCTGTGCCTTCATATCGGCCAGAAACTTCTCATCGGTCGCCCAGCCCATGTTGTAGTTGACCTTCCATACGTGGCATTCGACGCCGTACTTCTTGCAGGCCGCCAGGCAGAGTTCAATTTGGTCGCCCTTCTCCGCGACCGTCTTCGACCTCGGCAGGACATCGCTATCGTAGAAAGCGGCTCCGCCCCAGAGCATATTAGGAAGGATAGCTGTGAATCCGTTGTCGGCGAGCACCTCGACAGCCTGGTCCCACGTCATCCCGGCCACTCCTAAGGCGCTGTGGCACCAGAAGGCCCGGTGTTCGCCGGGCAGGGGCTTTTGAGCCAGGCAATACGCATCGACCATAGACCGGCGTGCTTCTTGCGAGGCGAAAATGGCCTGTGAGAACTTGCTTTGCGAGACTAAGTCCGCCGCTCGGCTTCGATGCTCCTCGGCTTGGGCGAGCGCCGAGAGGGCCTCTTTGCCGCCGGATGCGAGCTGTCTTATGCCAAGCTCGGCTGAGTCGAAATCATCATAAGGTCCGAGCCGGGCGATCTGCTCGATACTGTTTTGAGCCGCGTCGCGCCAAAGCTGCGGCGCAAGGTTGCCAACCATAGACAGGAGCAATTGCAGTTTGTTGCCCGGATCGTCGGCGAGCAGGACGTGCGTGAGAAAGACACAGTTGTCGCTGGCCAGCAGTGCGGGCTGGTCGGTCGATTGCCCCTTGTTGTCGTGCCACGATGCGGCGATCCGGCTTCGCCCTTCGATAGGCAACGCCTGCTGTATGTTCCAGGACGCCTGCTGCGTTGTCTGAGGCATTCCCTCGAGACCCAGGCCGGAAGGACGAATAGAGGCGAACCAGCCGGCGTATTTCTGCCGAACGTGCGGGCCTTTCCGGATGCCAACAATCTCTTCCAGAAAATCGGGCAGGGTATAGCAGGCGATCAGCTTGCCGCCGCCGCGAAGAAACGAGGCGAGCGCTTTTGCAGCTTCGTCGGGCATTTTCGGATTGTAGGGAAGGATGACGAGTTTGGCGGCCTTGAGTCTGCCGGCCCTGATGTCCCGCTCGCTTGCCAGGATATAAGGCAGGCCGGCTCGGTGGAGAAAGTCTGCGGCTATATCGGCGTATTGGGCGGCGGCTTTTGCCTCGGCGGGGTCCGAGTCGCCTCGCGCGATAACAATCTTCGCGTTCGCCCCGTACAGGCCCAGAGCGGTTATGTAGAACTCGGTATCTTTGTTCTGGCCGCGCCACGCCGAAATGCGAATCGTATCGATGTCGCCCCATCCTGACGGCTGGCCTTCGGCGCGCATTGTGCTCTTATCGATCGTGATAGCGCCCCAACCGGTCGAGGCCGGGGCATCAAAGCTGCCTGCGTACCACCCCTGGCCGCTGCGAAAGTAGAAGCTGAAATGCGATACGGGCGAGGCGTCGGCGCAGTAAAAG
>DATEBC010000350.1:0-4794 GCA_035288065.1 Sedimentisphaerales bacterium
CGCAAAGAAGCCGTCCTGCCGTTGAGGACAGACACGGCGGCGGAGCTAAAGCAATTCCTTGCGGGCAAGCTGCCGAACGTCAAGGCGTTCGGGGGGACATACAAGCGCCTTGCCGACAAGACCCACCTGCTCATTAAGGCCGATTTAGAGGCCGCTGGCATACCCTACGTTGACGAATCAGGCCGATACTCAGACTTCCACAGCCTGAGACACACGACAGGCAGCCTGTTGGCGGCAAGCGGCGTTCACCCAAAGACGGCACAAAGCATAATGCGCCACAGCACAATCGACCTTACGATGTCACGATATACGCACGTTTTCGCCGGACAGGAAGCGCAGGCGGTTGCCAGCTTGCCGGACTTCTCAGCGCCGAGCAGAGAAGCGCAAAGGGCAACCGGGACAGACGGACGGCCTGGTGACGTAGCAGAAACCGGCTCAAAACAGTTGACACCAGAATTGACACCTAAATCGACACTTACAGCTTTCTCTGGATGTGACCGGCTGGCAGCGAGCGGCAATGAACCTGCCAAGAAAGCAGCAGCAGTAGCGCGGCGCAACTGCACAGGGGCAAGAGAGTTAGGCACAAGAAGTAACCAGTTGACAGCCGGTGTCACCGGCAAAAGAGAACCGCGCCCGGCAGGGCTCGAACCTGCAACCTTCGGATTCGAAGTCCGGCACTCTATCCAGTTGAGCTACGGGCGCAAAAATCCATAAGTCCTTGTAATTTAGCAACTTCCCGCATTAACTGTCAACTCTTTTGAGGAACGATTTGGCGAATATCACCGGAAAGCGTCATTTTGGCGTCAGTCCCCTCCACGCTGACCCGGAATATCGTTCAACGCTGAATTCGTCATCATAGACAACATTGTTCGCTTCACATCTGCGGCTATTGTGTACCGATGCAAAAGAGATTTGTCTGCGTTCGGATGAAGATGTTGATTTGGACTTTCGATGAGAATATGTTATTGTAATGCTTCTCAAACTGACCGATTCTATTTTTTTGACACGGATTAACTTGGCGCGGCTTCGCTTCGCTCAGCCGCAACCAAATCCGAAGCACTAAATCCGAAATCCGAAACAAATTCAAATGACCAAAACTCAAAATTCAAAACAAACCGCAACATCTTGTTGTTACAGCAGTTACGACGGCATTGGCACAAAATCAAGCAGAAAAGACAAGAAGTTGACGGATTGTAGTACAGATTAACACTGTGGTTAAGCCGGTTAAGCCGTCCCGTGGGGACATGGCTTAGCCATTTCCGGGTATTTGGATTCCGGCACAAGGCCGGAATGACAGGGTACAAGGCCGGAATGACAGGGTACAAGGCTGGAATGACAGCGTGCGGCCATCTTATTGAGAATGGTCATTTTTCTATTCAAAGTTCAATAGGTGGGTGAAAGGGGGCCTGTGGCCGAGAAGAGAAAGACTCCTACATTCGCCGGCATATCTGCTCTTAGGGGCGTTGTCATTTTGCTTTTTCTAATTTCAGGGGCCGCCGGTCTGGTCTATGAGGTGACGTGGACCAGGGCGTTCGGGGTTGTTTTCGGCAATACGGTCTTCGCGGTGAGCACGGTGCTGACAGCCTTTATGCTGGGCCTGGCTCTCGGCAGTTGGCTGTTCGGCAAGGCGGCCGACCGAATTGGCAATCCGCTGCGGCTTTACGGCCTGATCGAGCTGCTGGTGGGCTTGTGCGCATTTGCATTCCCGGCGGTTCTCCGGCAGACCGACCTATTATATGCCTGGATCTACCGTGCGTTTGGGTCGAGTTTCTATCAGCTTAGTCTTATCCGTTTCGTTGTCTCTGTTGTGATTCTGCTGGCGCCTGCGGCCCTGATGGGCGGGACGCTGCCGGTGCTGAGCAGGCTCTGGGCCGAGCCGGAATGGTTTGGCCGCCGCAAGGCTCAGACCGGGCAGAGCGTCGGTCTTCTTTATGCCGTTAATACGTTCGGTGCCGTCGCAGGCGCTTTTTTGTCCGGTTATCTGCTGATCAGGTTTCTTGGCGTTAGCACCACGATATACGCGGCGGCGGCGGCGAATGTAGTCGTCGGGCTTGCAGCATTGGGGTTGTCGCTCGCCCTGCCTGGGCGCCCGACGGATGCGATGTTGCACGCGCCCGGTCGCGACAAGAGGAAAACAAAGGGTAAAAGCAAGCCACAGGCAATAGAGAACGCTGACATTCAACCTGTTATGGATGGTCGCAGCGGGGGCCAAAGGGCTATCCTCGTGGTGATGGCGATATCCGGCTTCTGTGCGCTGGCGCTGGAGGTGCTCTGGACGCGGGTATTGGTCTTTGTCCTGGGGACATCGGTCTATGCCTTTGCCTCTATGCTGACGACATTTATTCTCGGACTGGCGATCGGCAGCGTGATTAGCGGTCACTTGATCGTGCCGCGACTGAAAAGGCCGATTCTTGCGATTGGCGTGGTCGAGTTCCTGCTTGCAGGCGCTGTTCTCGGAACCATTGGAACGCTTGAATATCTGTGGCATATTGATTTGAAGATTGTCTATTGGGTCGGCGGCGCTTTGACGTTTGGCGGCGGCACGGTGACGCATTTTCTTGACGCCGCCGTGGTGGTCCTTGTGCCGACGATTCTGATGGGAATCGCCTTTCCGATTGCCGTGCGGATTTATGCGCCGTCCTGGGACACCGTGGGCAGCCGGGTCGGGCGGCTTTACGCCTGCAACACGATAGGCTGCGTAGTCGGCTCTTTTGCCGCCGGCTTCTTAATGGCGCCATGGCTGGGCATGCGGAACAGCATCATTCTAATAGTAGCGATTCAGTTTCTGTTAGGCGTTTCTATTCTGGCGTTTCTCTCGGAGGGTAGGCGGATGCTGGTGGGCGCGCCTGCGGCTGTGATTGCCGTCGCCGCTGTGGCCTCGGCAATTATAGCCGTGCCGGACGATGTGTTTCTTCGCACTATCAAGACCTATCATTATCCGAGCGAGGTCCTGTTCATGAAAGACGGCGTCACCGGGACGGTGACGGTGCATGATATACCCGATGGGGATCGAATTATCGCGGTTGACGGCGTGAACGTTGCGGGAATCGATTTTATGCTCCGCACGACCCAGATGCTGCAGGGCTATGCGCCTCTTTTCGTGCATGGAGGTCCCAAGAAGGTCCTGCAGGTCGGATTCGGCAGCGGCGAGACGTGCGGCATCGGCGTGGATTTCGATAAGTCGGCGGACTACGAATATACCATTTGCGAGATCTGCCCAGATGTTTTTGAGGCCGGCCAATACTTCAAGGACATAAATCGCGGCGTGTATGAGAACCCGAGGCTGCGCAAGGTCATCATGGACGGCAAGAATTTCGTTAAGCTCACGGATGAGAAGTTCGACATTATCATGAACGATTCGACATATCCTGGCACTACGGGCAGTTCGGCGCTCTACACATACGACCATTTCATGCAATGCCGCGAGCGGCTGAATCCCGGCGGCGTTCTTTCATGCTGGGTACCGATAGACCTTCGCCCGGAGGATTTCCAGGTCATTGTGCGCAGCTTCCAGGCGGCTATGCCGCACTGCTCGCTCTGGATGGTGAATAATTGCGTGAACAAGCACGCAGTCATCGTGGGCACAATGGAGCCGATGAAAATTGACTTCGGGCGTATCAGCGAACTGGTGGCTCGGTCCTCTATCGCCGCTGACCTGGCGGTGATCAACATCTTCTCTGCGTATGATTTTCTGGACAGCCTGGTGGTGGGCGAAGAAGGGCTGCGCGCCATCGGCGGAGATGGGCCTCTGAATACCGATGATACGCCATCGCTGGAGTTCGGAGCCGCTATCAAGCGCGATGTCGAGGGATGCTGGATCTCAGTGCTCAAGGCTATAGTCGATAACCACACGCCGCCGAGCAAGTACGTCGTTGGAATAGGGAGCGGGACGGAGGCTGAGTCGGTCACGAAGATGCTTGAGCAGTACTATCGCGGAACGGGACATGCTCTGCGGGGCATGATCGGCATCCTGCAAGGCGACCCGGATATTACACAGCAGGCTTTTACAAGGGCCGCCCAGATTAATCCCCTGGACCGTGACGTCGAGGGCTGTATTCAGGAGATGTATCGGGAGGTTGAGGCGTTTGAAGCCGCCATCATGAGAACGCCGAACAATGCGACTTTGAGATGGCGCCTGGCGAAGCGATATATGCTCCTGGCCGAGTACGACAAGGCCATCGAGCAATACCTCGCTTATTACAATCTCAGCTCCGGCGACCCCAAGCTGCAGGCGCGGGCCCAGAACAATATCGGCGTCTGCTACAGAGGGATGAAGAAATTTGATGGTGCCGTCGGCGCTTTTAGCAGGGCCGTTGAGCTGGACCGCGGGCTGGTTCAGTCTTATCTGGGCCTTGGCGTGGTCTATCAGCAGTCGGGTGAGTCGGGCAAGGCCGTTGAGATTTTGCTCAGAGCCGTTCCGGTCGGCGATCAGGCGAACAAAGTGCTCGTCTATACCAGGCTTGGCCAGTTGTACACTGAAATGAAGGACTATCAATCGGCCCTGGATTATGCCGACAAGACGCTGGAGCTTCTGCCGCCGCAGTCGCAGATGTGGAAGTATATCAACGAGCGCAAAGTGCTCCTGCGCAAGGCGCTTCTGGCGGCACAGGACAAAGACGCACCGACCCCCAAGTGACCCCGTATCTGCCTGTTGACACAGGCATTTGGGGCCGGCATAATGCTTCTGTGCTATTGTCCGGTTCGGCAACAAAACAATTCAGACGTTCAGTGAAAGAATCAAGGAGATTAGAATGAGTTTCAGAAGATTTGTGGTATGGGTGGCTGTTGCGGCGG
>DATEBC010000351.1:0-8443 GCA_035288065.1 Sedimentisphaerales bacterium
CCTCCAACTGCGCCGGATAACTCGCCGACTCGCCGCCTACTTTCTCCGCTACCATAAACGCCCCCTCCCCCAGCCCAAGCGCAACCCCATCCAACGATACCGACACCGGCGTATCTACCCGGTCATAGGCGCCCGCATCTACGCGAATCGTAGCCAAAGACCCCTCCCCAAAAACAACCCCCGAAAAAGCCAAAACAAAAACCGCTCCGACAACTACTGAATTGAACCTATTCATTATGTCCTTCCTTTCACTGAAACCTGCAAATCGACAATCCTTCTAAGCAAGAGAATAATGATAATACCCGTTTCGGCCAGGAATCAAGCCCAATCTCCCGGTCCCTCCCGCCATCGTTTAGCCGCCGCCGGCACGGCGGCGCTCCCCGCGACACTTGTCCTCTGGAGACTTGGCCCATAGAAACGTGGGCGGTCTGCCCTCCATCAAACATCCTTCCCCGTCCCAAGACCGCTCCCCATCCCCAACGAAACCGCTGCGGCAATTACTCCTTCAGGGATTCATATAGTTTCAGCCAGGCCTCGGCCTCTATCCGCTCTCGCACCTCCGGATCAAGCCACATCTCCGCAAGCCAGTCAAGCAGTTCTTTGCTCGTAACCTGCTCGCTCGTACCGCTTCCCCTCGCCGCCTCGCCGCACCCACGCACCGCGCAATCAGCCGGAAGGTCAGGAAAGTCTTTCCGCTTCCAGTTGGCGGCGAGAATGCCCAAATCATCGGTGTAAACACGCCATCCGGTAGTGAGGTACGGCTTGTGGCTTACATCCGCGCAAGGATCAGCGTCTTTCTTCTTCCAGTTGGCAGCGAGAATGTCCAAATCGTCGGTGTAAACACGCCAGCCCGTAGTAAGGTACGGGTTACCCCAAGCATCGCCGTCGCACTGATAAGGCGTACACCAGCAGGCAGGCCGACCCGCTTCAAACCATTCGTCGTAATCCTGATGACACGCCTGCAGACAATCCTGCGACGGATCCCATGCACAGGCGAATACCCGCACGCAATCGATCACGCCGATGAAAGGAGGGTCGGTTGGAAGGTAACCTATGTACGCATCCGAGTAAACACCCATCCGCCCAGTCGAGCCAGCGCTTTTCTTCAGTTCACCGTTGACGTACACCTTGAGGTTGGTACCGTCATTTGTCCCAACGACCCAGGCCCATTCACTCCATTCACTCCCTGCAATCGCGTCATCGGAGCGTGCGTAGGACTCTGGATACTTTAAGGAAAAGCCTGGTCGGCATAGACCGTCTGCACCTATCTCCAAATACAACTCGTACCCAAACAAGAAGCTTGACAGCCACTTGGACTGCGAGAAGATGTCATAAAACCTGCCGCTAACCATTCCTAGTCCCGGCTTGACCCATGCCGATATCGTAACGCTATCCCCCATCAATACGCCGACAGGATCCGAAAGCGATACATAATCCTCGTCTCCGTCGAACTCGAGCGCGCCTCCTATATATTCACCCGCGACCCACTCCGGATCGCCGACCAGCGTCCCATCATTATCGCCGATTGAATCGTGTGCGATCTCCGCGCTGCCTTCATCCAGGCCCCAGTGAGCAACAGGCTCGATTTGCTCACACGTCTTTTGAATCGGCCCGGCGCCGAACATTATCGCAAGGGTAAGCTTAACCGAATCGGCCGGCGCAAGCGTCCCTAAGCTCCAACCCATAGCACCGGCCGCTTCGCCGAACCTGTAAGGCTTTTCGTTGAGATTCCTGTCTTCAATATTCCAATGCGTCCCAGTCAGGTCCGGATCCGGGTCCCGGGGCGGCTTCCCTGCATCGTGACCTTCGTAATACCCATTCTCAATAAAATCCGGCGGGACAGTAGAACTGAACCCGATCCAGTCCCGATGGGTCACCAGTGGGTGCTTATCCGGATCATCGAAGTTGTTCCACTGCGTTATGTCATACCTGAAATTGCCTACTGTATGCACTTGGTTGTAGGGCACGTAGCTTTCGAGCGGGTCCTCGTGATCGGCATCGTCATAAACTGAATACACAACAGCATTGCCCTCATCAGCCGGGTGGCCGTGAAGCATCTGGTAAAACTGTAGATCCTCGAGAGAGCTGGCCGTTATATTCGTTATCGTATAAGTCTGCAAAAGAATATAACGCTCGCTATAGACAAACGCATCGGCGCCAACGAGGCTCCCAAATGCCATAGGTGACCCTGGAACCTGCTCGCCCAAATCGACCATCTCATAATCAATGGTAATTCGCACCTGCCCATTCTGTATTACACTTTGCCCTGTATCGTATGCAGTAACAGTGTTGTTGGCGTGATCCTTCGCATTGTAATTCGGCGGAACAGGATTACCCGGCGGGGATGGATCGTCCCACGAACTGCAACTCGTCACCGTGAAATCGTTGTCTGGATTCAGCCAGTCAGGGTATATAAACTTGTCCGTCAACCACATAGCCTGATCCCCTGTTGCTATGCCGTTATAATAGATAGCGCCCGCCCATTCGCCTGACAGCATTTCGTGATACTCGTAGCCGTGGCGAGCCGATGGCCCCCACCAGCACCAATCCGCGTACCCTCCGGCATCAAACTCGCCGAAACTAACCGGACTGCCCATGTGAAGCACTTGCTCCGAGGGATCACCGGCCTCGGCAACCTGTAAGAACACCAAGCTCAAGAAGGACACAACGTACAAGAGCCTTTTTGGTCGTCGCCTCTTGCCAATCAGCCCAAAGACTCCGAGTCCGAGCAGTGCAAAAGTAGCTGGCTCTGGAATCAGATTGACACGCGGGAATGTATCCGGCCCTCTGAGGTACATATCAAAGATTTCGCCGTCAGCCCAATTACCTGTTAAAAAGAAACTGCTACCCGAAGGCGTAACCTCGAAGTTCTCCCCGTATATATTCACAACGCTCGAGTGGAAAGCTGTGAGGACCGTGTTCTGTATTCCGCCCCATATATTCATCTGGCTCGAATCCTCCACTCCGATTCGCCCCGTGAATGAACCGCCGGATATATTCACAGTGCTTGAGTCAAAACCTCCGAGAAAGTCCACATCTAAAATACCCCCACCGACATTTATTATGCTTGAATCGTAACCTAAGACCGACCCCCACTCTACGGTTCCGCCCCAAATGTTCAGAGCACTCGTTTCATAAGTCCGGAAATCTCTCACGGCCCCCCCCACCATAACCACCGTCGCACCATCAAAGATTTCCACGAAGTCAAAATCATCACCGTGTTGGATGATCCCGTCCGTGTGGAACTCGATGATTGTCCCCTTTGCATCCCCCGTCCCCAACACTGCCAATCCAACCACAATAAGAATCGCTATCCTATACATAATAACAACCTCCCTTTCTTTCATTTCTTCGCTGATGTTATCCTTACACAAACTTCCCTGCGAATTGCACCTGATATTATATCATAATCCCGCTCAGGGCACAAGAATCTCCTGCAAAATCGCTGGAAAACCCCGTTTTCTATAAAATCCGGCGCTACGGTGGAGCTGAATCCGATCCAGTCCCGATGGTCTCTTGATGCATCGGCTCGTTGTATGTCCCCACGGGTGAACTGGATACGTACGTTACCTCAAGAGGCAGGTAATCTGTAATCACAACCCCCGTATCCGCATACCCGTTGGCCCCGTAGCCGATGGAATATGTAAACTCGTCCGTCGGCGAGACACAATCAACAACGTCGTCAATCTTGCTGAGGAGGAATCTGTCCTCTTTATAGGAGACATCTCCTTTCGGCACGCAGAGGCCGGCTGGATTTCCAATATCCCCGGACTCCCACGGCTGCTTCACCAGCGCAGAGTTGTAGATCATGAGCTTGTCCGGACTAAGGCCACCTTCATAAGTTGTCAAATAAACCAAGCTTGTATCCTCGTCTACCGCAATCCCAAGCACACAACTTCCGACATCCACCCAGCTTTCCTCATCGCTTGATAGGTCGTACTTGGTCAACCAAGTCCCGCTGTGAAGTTGTGCAGACCCAGTATAAACATACTGGTTTGCGACATCGATGGCAATGCCAACCGCATAGTCACCTAAGGTAAATTCGCCTAACTTTGCCCAGTCGTTTGTGCTGTAGTACTTCACAGTCATGGTATTATCACCGACATACAAACGACCGTTTTCTTCATCCAGCGCCAGCCCGTATCCCTCATGGCAGTCCTGTAATTCAACATAGTATGGAGCCGGAAGATCAAGCGTTAGCTCCCTTGTCACAGCATCCCAAGAGTAGATGTACAGGTTGTTCTCGCCCCTGTCGATAACGTACACTTTCCGACGGTCTCGGTCTACTACAATCCCTGCAAGTTGTTTGCTTGAGGAGCAGTAACTGTGGCTACATAGTCCATGGACTTCGCATTCACCATTTCGATCTTGTTATCACTCTCGAGGGTGATAAACAAGAAAGCTCCATATGCCGATTCGTCGAGAGCTACACCAACAGCGCCCCCAGACACCTGGGAAACGCAAGTGTACCCTGCTTGCCAAATCAGATTCGCCCCCTCAATCTTGTATGCCTCCAAAGTCCTGGCGTCTGTGTCGTTGATAACATATACCGATTTTGCCCAGACCACATTACAGGACGCAGCGATTAGCGATAGTAAGCTCACAATTGCATGTTTGCGTGAAGTCATTTGTGTTTCTCCTTAAACAAGATTTGTCGCTCTTTTGTTATCCTCTCTTTCTCAAGAGGATGCCCCCAAATCCAACCAACAATATCGTCGCCGTTTCAGGAACAATGTTTACATGCGAGTATGCATCATCGTTATAGAGCACCAGCGCAAACGGCTCATTATTGCTGAAATAAATGCCTTCTATCCATTCTTTGTTGCCCCACTCGCCACCGCCTGTGGCATGAAATTGCACATCATAAGCGTAAAGATTGACCGCAGTGTCTCTGTATGCTGCGAGCCAGTTAATGTCCCCCCCCCAAATGTTCACAACGCTCTCATCTATACTCCGCTCTCCCGTCCACAACCAGTCCACGGTGCCGGAATAGAGATTGATGGTTGCAAAATCGCTTGTCCCAAGCTTCCCTATCTCGCCGCCGGTCATGTCTAAGACAGCATCATTAATTACCCAGACTTCGGCCCAAAATGGATAGCTGTCATCAAAAGTGGACCGTCCGCTTTCAAATACCAAATCCCCCTTGACCGGATAAACACCGACCAACATCAGTCCCACCAAAATCATTAATATCTCTTTCCTGAACATAATTTACCTCCCAAAATACATTTTCCGTTCCTTACTCGACTCGCTACTTCGCGATCCATCGTAGAAAAAAACCGTTTACATTTTCCTGCCCTTCTGCGTCTCGCAAGAGCGGCTCACACAATCGCTATAAAATCCGTTAAATCTCGTCCCGCAGCCCCGGCGAAGAGATCCCCCGCAGCAAAACTTCTCTAACCTGTTCATCACCCTGTGTATTCTCCTACTGTTTAGACCTTCCTGTCCGAGTGGTTCCATAGCATCGGCTCGCTACCAACTATATCCGCTATTGTACCAGAAATCACTACATAACAAAAGTACAAACTCTACTAACTCGACTGGAAAGTCAAGGAATATTTTGCAGAATTATGACAGATCCGCCAAAAGCCTTCGTATTAAGCCAAAAACGCAGGTCTAAGGTATCCTTTTTTTCAGCTTTCCGCCCGCCCCAAAGCTGCACCTGCCTGGTTTCAAGCCAGTGCAACCGGTTATTCCCAACGTGCTGTTGAGTTCTTCCTGATCTTGCTTGCCTGTGCGCATTCTCGCGCGTCGCGAAAAATCGTTGTGAAATCTCCACCAATCCACTATCCTTGACTGCGAACGTCATGAACCTGCCGGCATCGGGCCGGTAGAAAGGAACTTTGCTATGGTTGCACTCGGTGTCTTGCTGCACGCCATCGGAGGCTTCGCCGCCGGCAGCTTCTACATCCCCTTCAAAAAGGTCCGCAACTGGGCCTGGGAGAGCTACTGGCTCGCAGGCGGCGCCTTCTCCTGGATCCTTGCGCCGTGGGTCGTTGCGCTTCTGGTCGTCCCCGGGCTCTTCTCAGTCATCGCCGAAGCGCCCGCGGCAAGCATCTTCTGGACCTACCTCTTCGGCGTACTATGGGGCATCGGCGGCCTGACCTTCGGCCTGTCCATGCGCTATCTCGGAATGTCGCTCGGCTACGCCATAGCATTAGGATTCTGCGCCGCCTTCGGCACAATCATTCCCCCGATATTCAAAGGCGAGTTCGGCGCCCTCTTGGCCCATACATCGGGCCTGGTGACATTAGCCGGCATCTGCATCTGCCTTATCGGAATCGCTATCTGCGGCTGGGCGGGGGTCTCAAAAGAGAACGAAATGCCCGAAGAAAAGAAGAAGGAGATAATCAAGGAATTCAACTTCGTCAAGGGCCTTTGGGTGGCAATGTTTGCAGGCATAATGAGCGCATGCATGATATTCGGCATAGAAGCCGGAAAGCCCATCGCCGATCTCGCATTCGGCCGGGACAGCACGTCGCTATGGAAGAACACCCCAATCTTCATCTTCGTCCTCGCAGGCGGATTCACTACAAACCTCCTTTGGTGCGCCTATCTCAACATAAAAAACCGAACCGCAAACGATTACTTGAACCGGCGGAATTCGCCCTTGATCTCCAACTACTTCTTCAGCGCACTGGCAGGAATCACCTGGTACCTCCAATTCATGTTCTTCGGAATGGGCAAGACCAGAATGGGCGACTACGACTTTTCAAGCTGGACAATCCACATGGCCTTCATCATAGTCTTCAGCAACTTATGGGCCTTGGTCTTCCGCGAATGGAAAGGCTCAAGCAAACGCACCCATCGAATTATAATACTCGGAATTCTCCTGCTCGTCGCATCGATTTGCGTCGTCGGATGGGGCAACTATCTAAAAAAGGCTGACAATCAAACACCGGCCCCCGCCGCGCAGTCGGTAAAACTCACAGCGGCGCCACATTCTCAGTGAGGTGAAAATGCCATACGTCTCGTCATTCCTGCCCATCTTGTCATTCCTGCGCAAGGTTGTCACCCCTGCGAAAGCAGGGGCAGGAATCCATCCCTAAGAACAGTGTTAATCTGTGTTGACCTGTGCCACAGGCATCTGTGTCAAGAAACCGTGAGATAAAAAAATGCCCCACTCCGAAACAATGACCTCAAGGCAGCGTGTCACCAAGGCCCTGAACCACCGGATTCCCGACCGCGTCCCCATCGACCTCGGCGGCTTTCAAACCGGAATACACAAAGCCGCCTACGCCGAGCTGCTCGATTATCTCGGCATCGACGATGAGCCGACAATCCTCGACCCCGTCCAGCAGCTCGCCAAACCCTGCGAAGAGCTCCTTGAACGTTTCCACGTCGATATCCGCTACGTCACCGCACACGGCCCCGACAGCTTCAAGGGCGGCATACAACAAAACCAGCGCGACGGCAGACTATGGCACGACCTGAAAGACGAGTTCGCAGTCGTATGGTCAATGCCCGACGATAAGCAGCTATACATGGACATCTCACATCATCCCCTCGCCGACGCCGGCATCGAAGACCTTAGAGACTACCCCTTCCCAAAAGGCGATGACCCCACCCGATTCACAGGCGTCCGAGAACAGGCACTGGAACTGCGAAATCAAACCCCTTACGCAATTTCGACGGGCATCTGCGGTGTCGTCTATGAAATCTGCTGGTATATGCGAGGCCTCGAACGATGGTTCATCGATATGATAGAGAATCCTGCCTTCTGCGAGGCCCTGCTCGATCAAACCTTGAGATTCTGGCTCGACTACTTCACCGCCTTTTTGGCCGAGGTCGGTGATATTATCGACGTCGTGATGATAGGCGACGACCTCGCCGGCCAGGCGGGACCGCTGTTCAGCCCCGATTTCTACCGCAGGATAGTAAAGCCCCGCCAGAAGAAGCTCGTCGCCCACATTAAGTCACTTACCTCCGCAAAAATCTGGTACCACACTTGCGGCTCCGTCGCCTCCTTAATACCGGACCTGCTCGACAACGGAATCGACATCCTCAACCCCGTCCAGATCAGCGCCGACAACATGGACCCGCAACAATTGAAGGATCAATTCGGCGACAAGCTCGCATTCTGGGGCGGCGCCATCGACACCCAGCACATCCTGCCGACCGCAACGCCCCAGGAAGTTAAAAATCACGTAAAACGAAACATAGAAATACTAAAAACCGGCGGCGGGTACGTCTTCAACAACGTCCACAACATCCAGCCCGGCGTCCCCCCTGAAAATATCGTCGCCCTTTTCGACGCCGCTTACGAACACGGATTCTATTAACCCAAACCCGAACATTATTGCGCAAATGACCGCAATACCCTCACAAAGTTCGCTCTGTAGGCACTGTCATTGCGAGGAGGCCGAAGGCCGACGCGGCAATCTCATACCCCCCGAAGAATTGAGCTTGCTCCGGCGTCGGAACGCCTTACAATGACGTTCAC
>DATEBC010000352.1:0-3723 GCA_035288065.1 Sedimentisphaerales bacterium
TCGTATGTCGTATATCGTATATCGTATCTCGTATGTCGCATGTTTTGTTCCGTAATCGTTTTTTGACTTTTTGTGATTACTTCGCGTTCTGCCCAGTTCAGTCTTTACTTCTTAGTTCTCAATTCCCGCTCCGCCAAAAGCGGATGCCACATCCGGCGAAAATGACAGAGGGTCAATTCCGCTCTTTCCAATAGTCTGTAACGCTTCATTTGGCGGGTTGTCATTGCGAGAGCCGCCGAAGGTGGCTCGTGGCAATCTCATGCTTTTGCGAGATTGCTTCGTCGCTTTGCTCCTCGCAATGACACTCTGCATTTAACTTGATACAGACTACTGGGGCGCCGTTAGTACCGCGCCCTGATCCAGCTTGCTGAGCTGATTTCCGTGGAGTTCATCAGCACCCTCGCCGTCACACGGACAAATGCCGTGCTGTGGTCGGCCGCTACCAGCGCGAAATTCGAGGCGCTTACGTTCTCGACGGTTATCTGCTGCCTAAATACCGCAAAATCGGTCAAGCTTGTCCTATCGGCGCTAATCGGCGGACAGAAAACCGCCCCGTCGAAATCGTCGAGGTCGTCGTAGGCCGCCACTGTCGCCTCCTCAGGGCCGAAGGTCGCCGTCTCAGTCTCCGGGTCGATCACCGCCAGCATGGCGGTCAGCTCTTTGACCTGCTCAAGAAGGAACTCCGCCGTTGAAAGGTCTGTCCCGGCGCCGTTCGCCCTGGTAAAGGCGGCGTTCGCCCCGAGAAGAGATGCAATCGCCAAACCGACAAGCAGTATTGCAAATAGCACTTCAATAAGCGAGAAACCGTTGCTTTTCATCTTATTTCCCCATAACCAGGCTCGACATCCGGAAAATCGGCAGAATAATGCTCATGGCGATGAATCCGACCAGAACGCCCATAACACAAATCATAATCGGCTCGATCATAGACGTCACCGTCTTGATCACCGTCTTGAGCTCTCTTGCGTAATAGTTGGATACATCTCGCAAGACGTCCCCCATTGTGCCGGATTCTTCTCCGCTGCGTATCATCTGCACCACGTTGCCGGGCATCAGATTGTACTGGCCCAGGCTCGAGGCGATCTTCTTGCCCTGCCTGACTTCCTGGTGCACGCCGAGCCACATCTTCTTGTACAAAACGTTCCCCGCGATTTGCGCGGTAATTGAAATCGTGCTGAGGATCGGAACGCCCGACCGTATCAGAACTCCCATTGTGTGCAGGCTCCTGGTAATGTAAAGACTTCGACACAGCGTCTTAATCAGCGGCAGCGACAGCTTTGTCTTGTCCCACCACAGTCGCCCCGCCGTAGTCCCGATGAAATACCAAAACGACCATAGTGCCGCTCCTACGCCCGGAACGATGAAATACCAATAGCCTCTCAGAAACGCGCTGCTGGCCATCAAAATCTTCGTCGGGCGCGGAAGCAAATGTTCTTTCCCCGAAAATATCGCAGTGAACCTCGGCAGCACGAAACACAATAGGAAAACCGTTACAGAAACGGCCATAACCGCTATTATGACCGGATACACCATCGCCCCTTTGACCTGAGACCGCGTCTCGGTCTCAGAGTCGAGGTACTCGGCCAGTTTTTGGAGCATTGAGCTGAGCGAGCCGGAGACCTCCGCCGCCGCCACCATATTGATGTATAGATTGTTGAATATCTCTGGGTGCTCCGCCAGGGCCTGCGAGAAGCTCTGACCGGCTTCAATCCGGTTTTTCAGGTCCGTTATTACGACCTTGAATTTCTGATTTGTGACCTGACCGGCTATCGACTCAAGCGATTCCTGAAGGCTTATCCCGGCCCGTATCATCACGGCAAGCTGGTTCGTGAAGTTGAGAATGTCCTTTCTGCTGGGTCCGAACTCGACCCTGAAATTCTTAACTCGATCCCACCCGCCCGGCCTGCCCACCGACCGAATTGTCTCCGACGATGAGCTTGGCTCCGTAGCTGCCTGCCGCGCCTGCCGAGACCCTTGCTGGCGATGCGGCCTCTCGGCAACGGCAACACCTGCGCTATTGTCTGAATGTTCTTCTAACATATTCTCATGCCTTATGAATTAGCGGTTACTGCACGGGGCGACTGCACCATTTCAATTTCGTCCATGGGAACGAGCACCTTCTCCATCTTGCCCGGATTGCTCGAGCGGTTTATCGCCTCTTCTCTATCTATATAGCCCTTGGAATACATATCTGCGATGCTGTGGTCGAGGTTTTGCATTCCGAGTCGTCTTGATGTCTCTATGATGTTTGGAATTTCGTAAATCCTGTTCTCACGAATGCAGTTTCTTGCCGCCGACGTGCACAGCAGAATCTCCGTGCAGGGCACCATGCCGGGCTCGTCTATCCTTTTGAAAAGCGTTTGAGAAACCACCGCCTGCAGCGTGTTTGCCACCATGCTCCGTATCTGATTCTGCTGGGCGGCCGGATAGATGTCGATGATTCGATCTACGGTCTGAGAGGCATTGATGGTGTGCAGAGTGCTGAAGACAAGGTGCCCTGTTTCAGCCGCCGTAATCGTGAAACTTGTTGTCTCCAGGTCTCTCATTTCGCCGACCATGATGATATCCGGGTCTTGACGCAGAACGTGCTTCAGCCCCGATGCAAACGACGGGCAGTCCGCGCCGATTTCCCGCTGCTCTATCATGCTGTTGTCGTTTTCTATCATGTATTCGATGGGATCTTCCAGTGTGATGATGCGCTTCCTGTACTTGCGGTTTATGGTCCCAAGCATCGCAGCCAATGTCGTGCTCTTGCCCGAACCCGTATGCCCCGTTACAAGAACAAGCCCTCTGGGAAGATTTGTCAGCTCCTTGACGATCGAAGGCAGGTGTAAGTCGTCAAGATCCAGGACCTGGTTCGCTATCACCCTGAAAGATATCGCGATTGTGTCTTTCTGAACGTGGGCGTTGACACGAAAGCGCGTCCCATCCTCGATGCTCGTCGAGAAATCCAGGTCCTTTGTTTCGAGGTATTTCTTGAACCTCTCCGGACCGACCATAGAGACAACCATCTCTTTGGCGTCTTCATTTGATACGGCAGGCAAGTCCACATCGATCAGCTCGGTGTTCTTGCGCAATATCGGAGCCATGCCAACGTTGATATGCACGTCGCTGGCCCCGTTTTCCAAGGCCGTCGCCAATATCGCTCTTATGTCAATCATTTTACGCACCCTTCGACAGTCTCATCTTCTCTATTTATTGTCTCTCATTTCATATTCTCGACGAACGCTTCATCTTCGTTTCTCCCGTAAACCTCGGTCACTCTGAGAACTTCTTCCATGGTAGTCAGGCCCTGCTTCACCTTTATCATCCCGTCGTCGAAAAGGCTCTTGCATCCGCTTTCGTGAAAGACCCTTCTCATATTGCTCACCGACGGATCTTCGCTGATCATATCTCTGAAAGTATCATTGATGACCAGAAACTCGTAGATTCCCACCCTCCCGAGATACCCGGACCCCCTGCACTGCTCGCATCCTCTGCCGTGCAGAAGTGTTTCAGCCCCGATGCCCACTCTCTCGACGTGCTTGCGCATGTGCTCGGAAACCTCATACGGCTCCTTGCAATGCGGACAAATCCTTCTAACCAGACGCTGTGCAAGCACACCGTTGAGCGATGCCGCGATCAGGTAGGCCTCAATCCCAATATTCACAAGCCTCGTGATACTGCTTGCCGCGTCGTTGGTATGCAGAGTTGACAGTACAAGATGCCCCGTAAGGGCCGCCT
>DATEBC010000353.1:0-2964 GCA_035288065.1 Sedimentisphaerales bacterium
TATCTGGCCTCCGCCTTCGCCTTTGCTTCCATCTACAATAACCGTCTCCATCTGTTCCCTTCGTTCAAGCCTAATGTGACGCCGCCACCGTGTCCACACGCGCCAGCCGGCGATAGCTGTCCCTACGTAACCGGGTAAAGCATCTCCACTCGGAGTCCCTGCTGTCAAGTGGCGGGTTCCCAGGGAGAGTCGCCGCTCCGCCTATGACGGCTTGTGCAGCCGTCCAAGCGGCAGCAACGGCATCATATACGTCGTCCAGGATATAGCGTTGCACTTAAATTCGAATATCTAAATCCCAAACCCTCCACAGGACACCTTGCGGTGGAAACAAATACAAAACTCAAATGCCCTAATGTTCAAAACTTGCGGTTTGGAGCATTTGTATTTCGGTCATTTGAGATTGTCTATGATTTCGGATTTAGTGCTTCGTGGTTCTTCTTATGGTCTTTTTCTTTTTACAAAGTCTCTTATCTTCGCAAGGGCGAATGTGTTCAGGATGTCGTCTTTTGTTGCCCAGCCCCTTGCTGCCGTTGCGAGGCCGAAGCCCATCAGACCGAGTGCGGAGGCGCTGTGGGCATCGGTGCCGATGGCGAGCTTTACGCCCTTCTCGACGGCCAATTTGCAGTGAACGTCCTTGAGGTCGAGGCGCTGGGGGTTCGCGTTGACTTCGAGGGCGGTATGCGTTTGGGCGGCGTGGTCGATTACGGCGGCGATGTCGAGGTCCATCGGCTCTCGCTGGGCGATGAGGCGACCGGTCGGGTGGGCGATGCAGTTTACGTATGGGCTGTCCATCGCCTTGAGCGTCCGCAGTGTCACCTTCTCGGGGGCGCCTGCCAGGGCGGAATGAATCGAGGCAATCACAAAGTCGAGCTCGGCGAGCAATTTGTTGTCGAAGTCGAGAGAGCCGTCGGCAAGGATATCAACCTCGCTGCCGGCCAATATGGTAATGCCCTTGGACTTGTCATTAATTTTTCGGATTTGTTCAATCTGGCTGGCGAGTTGCTTGGGCGCCAGGCCGTTGGCAATGGCCGACGAGCGAGAATGGTCGGTGATGCAGATATACTTATAGCCCAGGTTTGCGGCAGCCTCGGCAAGCTCTTCGATTTCACAGTGGCCGTCGGAGGCGAGGGTGTGCGTATGGAAGTCGCCCTTGATGTCGGCGAATTCAACGAGTTTGGGGAGGCTGCGGTTTATTGCGGCCTCGATCTCGCCCCGGTCTTCGCGGAGGACCGGGGGGATATAGTCGAGACCGAGCTTGCTGTATATTTGCTGCTCGTCGGCGCCTGCAATCATCTTATCGCCTTTGAACAGGCCGTACTCGTTGAGCTTCAGCTTCGCCTTTACGGCTATTTCCCGCAGGCGGACGTTGTGCGCCTTGGAGCCTGTGAAATACTGCAGGGCCGCCCCGAAGCTCTTTTGCGGGACGGCGCGGATATCGACCTGGACGTCGCATGTGCTGGTCTGAACGATTGCGGAGCCTTTTGTCGAGCCGGAGGCGAGGACTTGCTTTACGAATGCCGCCTTCGTGAAGGCGTCGATTATCTGTTGGGAAGCGTCTTCTCTATCTCCACCGCCTACGAGGATATCGACGTCGCCGATAGTCTCAGCGCGGCGTCGCAGTGAGCCGGCAGTCTGAATCTTCAAGTGTTCGGAAAAGGAACGCAGGGTGGCGGCGACAATTTCGGCGGCCTCCAACGCTTGGTCGAGGCGTATTCTGCCGGTTGATTTCTCCAGAAATGCTATGCCCCTTGCGATGGCCGCGGCCTTTTTGTCGCCGAAGCCCGGCAATTGGGCGAGCGAGCCGGTCTCGATAGCCTTCTTCAAATCAGCGATGCTGGTGACATTGAGCTTTTCGTAAACCGCCTTTACGCCTTTTGGGCCCACGCCGGGTATTCGCAGCAGGTCCAACAGATCGGGCGGTATCTTTGCAAGGAGGTCCTTGTGCGCGGTTATCGAGCCGGTCTTGACGAATTCTTCGATTTTGGCCAGGCTCGATTTGCCGATGCCGGGCGTCTCGGCGAGGCGGCCTGTTTCCAACAGGGTCTCCACGTCGGCGGGAATATCGCCGATGATCCGCGAGACCTTTCGGTAGCTATTGATACGGAATGGATCCTCACCGAGGATTTCCATAACATCCGCCATCTGACGAAAAACTTCACTAAGAACCGCGTTATTCATAAAGGCGATTATATCCCGGTGGAATCAAAAACAAAGCCCTAATTCATCGGCGAAAATAGCTGATGAGCCAGAGGATAAGGGTGAGAATGATGGAGATGATAATACTGCTTACTATCGGGAATCGGTAAGATTATAACAGTACTTCACAATTATTCAACGAAAGTGTTAGAATCTGCGTTATGGGCAAGGCGGGCTGCGATATCCGCTTTCACGGCACAACAGGCCGATACGGCGGAAGCTACACCGACAGGATGCTCGCCGACTGGGCGAATTGGATCAAGCAGAACAAAAACAGCGTTACTGCCATTTACGCCTACTTCAACAACGACGCCGAAGCCCATGCAATTGACGATGCAAGGAATCTGCACGAGGCGGTTGTCAAGCAAGGATGTTGAGACCCTTCTTGATTGCGTATTGTTTGGCGGAGGCGATTTCTTTTTGGGTGGGGCGGCGGTTGATTCTGGTGTGGGCGGAGGCTTTGTAGCAAGGGTGGTATTGGTCCATTATGTTTATTGTTGTCGAGGGGCTGACCTGGTCGGCTAAGAATTCTACTATCTCGAAGCTGCCGGCGAGGTTGTTCGGGAGAACGAGGTGTCTTACCAAAAGCCCACGCATCGCCAAGCCCTTAACTTTTACCGCGGAGACCTTGGCGCGGCTTCGCTTCGCTCAGCCGCAACCAAATCCGAAGCACTAAATCCGAAATCCGAGACAAATTCAAATGACCAAAACTCAAAATTCAAAACAAACCGCAACATCTTACTGTCGCAGCAGTTATGAAGGTGGTCG
>DATEBC010000354.1:0-5261 GCA_035288065.1 Sedimentisphaerales bacterium
TCGGCTCGCTTGGCGAGGATAAGGTGCTGAGAGGCATCGCCGAGGCGCAAGTCGATATTACATCGCAGAAAGACACGTACAAGATCTCGACACAGAACACGAAGATCAGGAACATCGAGTACGGCTCTGCCGGGCAGAAGCCTTTCAAGCAATCGGAGGTTTCCCTTGCAGGCGACGCACTGCTCAATACGACGGAAAAGCAGTATGCGGTGAAGGCCAGGATGTTCAGCGACGCCATAGAAGTTGACCTGGACTTAGCCAATGTGAGCAAAGACGGGCAATCGCTGCTGAAGGGCAAGGCCGATCTCGAATATGATGCAGCCGCCGTCGGAGACATAGTCTCCGGCTATCTCTCGCAGGATGTGAAGCTTGAAGGCAAGAGAACGACTTCTGTGGAGTTTGCGAGCCGGTATCCGGCGGATGATCCGAACAAGCTGCTGGCGAATCTTAGCACGAACAAATGCACGTTCGGGTTCGACAAGGCCGACTACCGGGGCCTTAGCCTCGGGCCGGCCGATGTCAATGCACAGTTCGATAAGGGCCTGCTGACAATCGATCCTTTCACCACCTCAGCAAACGGCGGACAAATCTTTCTCGCCGCCAACGCCGATTTCACAGGGTCTTCGCCCGTCATCAGCATACCGCAGGCGGTCTCAGTAAAGAACCTTCAGATCGATGAGAAGCTGAGCTATGAGTTCAGAGGCATTCTTGCCTACCTCAACCCGATGTTCAACGATGTTATCGGTCTGGGCGGGCGTCTGAATTTCAGCGCCGAGAAGCTGCTGATACCTCTGGACTCCAAACGTCGCAACGATATGCAGATTCTCGCCACGCTTGGAATGGACAATCTAACCATCAAACCGACGGAATCTTCGGGGCTGTTCGGGACACTGCTTTCCCTGATCGGTTTAGGGGGCGACCGCGCCCTTGCCACTGTGCGTCCGACCAAGTTCGTTGTCAAGGATGGATTCGTTCGCTACGACAATATGCAGATCGATATCGGCAGCACGCCGATCAACTTCAAAGGCACCGTCGGCCTGGACAAAAGGCTGGATATGCAGGTGAGTGTGCCCATAGGCGGCCGACTCGCTGAAACACTCGGAGGCGCGGTATCGCTGCCGCTGACAGGAACGATTGATAATCCTGTGCTCGACAAAAGCAAACTCGGCGAAAACCTGCTCCAGAACACTCTCAAAGGTCTTCTCGATAAGGATGGTAAGGGTCTTCTCGATAAGGAGACCAAGGACCTTCTGGATGGATTGCTCAAATAGGTTGAAGACAAAGGCGGTAACCTATGGCTCAAGATGTGGATAATAGACCGGGGGCAATTAAGAGATTTGTTTTGAAGTTGAGAGGGACAAATATAGGGCAAGCCCTTTTGTCGAGTCACACGGTGCAGTTGGGCAAGGCGGGGCGGTTTGTTGTCTTTCAAGTCAAGCTCTGGTCGCACTGCGCCAGGCTGCTTAAGAAGAACCGGGCTGGGCAGGTGGCTGCGGCGCTATCCTACTACACTATTTTCGGGATCGTTCCGCTTGCCATCGTTATCCTTCTGCTGTTCAGCTCACTGCACGCAGTCGAGATCGGACAGAACGTCAAGCAACTAATCTATAGCCATCTCGAGCTTACCGGGATTGAGTATTCGATCGGCAGCGGAGCAGAGGCCAAGAAGGTGATGCTCACCGATCATCTCGACCAGATAGTCCAGCAATTCTATGAGGGGCTCGACACGGGGACGGTGAAGTTTTTGAGCGGCATCATCGTAATCTGGGCTGCGCTGGCGCTGCTTTCAAGGATCGAGAAGACGTTTAACAACATCTGGCACGTCGCCAAGGGCCGGGGCTTTGTACACCGGATCATCAACTACTGGGCCATTCTGACTCTCGGGCCGCTTCTGATCGGGCTGGGGGTATATATCAGCGCCCAGTACAAGCCCGTCGGCGACATTCAGCGGACGATTCTCTCAGTCTCTCGGCTGGGCCCGACCCTGACATACTACGGCGTTGCGGTGTTTGT
Organism: Sedimentisphaerales bacterium; assembly: GCA_035288065.1. GTDB lineage: Bacteria > Planctomycetota > Phycisphaerae > Sedimentisphaerales > Anaerobacaceae > JAFGCD01. The sequence continues at coordinate 2,014 of DATEBC010000354.1, forward strand.
GCTCTTTTGGCTTTATTGTCTCCTGCCGAACACGAAGGTGCGAGTTTACCCGGCAATATGGGGCGCCTGCTGCGCGGCGCTGCTCTGGATGTTCGCCAAGTGGGGATTCGCCGAATACGTCCACAGGTTCATCCCGTACAGCCAGATCTATGGCGTCGTCGGGCTGGTGCCGCTGGCTGTCTTCTGGATCTTTGTGACCTGGCTGATCGTTTTGTTCGGGCTGGAAGTGACCTATACGACCCAGCACCTCTCGACTCTGGACGCCGCCGACATGGCAGCGGCCAGGGAGACCGACAAGCGATTCATCGCCAACGATATAACCGCCATCAACGTTGTCAGGGCGATTGCCGAGGCCTTCGAGCAAAGCACGGGGCCGCTTGAAACGGAAGCTTTGTACGGAGCATTGGATCTTCCGCCCGAGTTCGGACGGAAGATGCTGGACCGCCTTGTCGAGAAAGGCATTGTAGTTAAGACCTCCGACCCCCGCGCGGGCTACATTCCCGCCAGGGACCCGTCGAAGATCAAGCTGTCGGAAATCGCCGTCGCCGTGGCTGAGGCCGGTTTTGCGCAGTCAATGCGCGAGGGAGGCGATAAGCTGGATGCGATAGTGAAGACTCAGCGTTCGGAGCTGGACAAGTACTCCGTAAGGCAAATCCTCAAGGACGAACGTCAGAGCACAAGGAGCGTTAGGCAAAAAACGCCCGCAAGAAAACAGCCTGAGACTAAAGGCGCTCCGGATGCGAGTTCCGAGCAGATTGAAGGCCCTCAGCCGCCTGCGATGCTGTAGTGCAGCATTGAGTTGGGTATATGCAATGGCGTCCCTGCGAATCAAGAGTGGCAAAGCACTACTGCGCAATCACATTTGTATTTGTGGCTTGTCATTCCCGCGAAGGCGGGAATCCAGATTCCAAAGAAATGGATTCCGCATCAAGTGCGGAATGACAACTTATAGATTCGATTGTTACGGACTACCACTTCAGGTTTCCAAGACTTCAATCAGCGTTACGAGCGCACCATAAGCGAAGATAATGCCGAAGAATGTAAGCGCCGCCGAACAAATCATTAGGACAATGTTCAAAGAGCGTGTGCCCAGCAGCGTTGAGCCTTTATAGCTCGCCCACGATAGCGCAGTAAGCCAGAAAAAATCGCACAACCAGTGCACAACCGCAAAGACGACAAACGCCCATATCCCCAATTGCTGCGCGCGGGTGGCCAGGCCCAGGCCGATAGTCGCCCACCACAAGAGAAAGTACGGATTACCGGCAGTGGGGACTATCCCTGCGAAAACCGGGCTGCCTTTGACGTTGCCGGCTCGTTGCCGGTCGGCGCTCTGCAGGCTCCGGAGTATCGCGGATGCCATAACGAACAGCAATACGGCGCCTGCCAGGCCGATGGCAATCTGAACGGCCGGCAATTTCAATATCGTGCTAAGCCCGACGACAATCAGGACAATCAGGGGAAATTCGACAATTCCGTGCCCGACGGCAATAAGCGCCCCGGCCCAGCGATTGCGAGAACCCATCACAATCGTGGTGGCAGTGACCGGACCCGGGGCCATCACACCCGAAAGCGATATCCCTATCACCTGACCTAAGAAAAAGAGCATACCCATATAGTCGCCGGCCTACTCTCCTATAATCTTGACGAGCACGCGTTTCTTCCTTTTTCCGTCGAATTCACCGTAAAAGATTTGCTCCCACGGTCCGAAGTCGAGCTTGCCGGCCGTTACGGCAACGACCGCCTCTCTGCCCATTATGCTTCGCTTGAGATGTGCATCGGCGTTGTCCTCGCAGCCGTTGTGGCGGTATTGCGAATAGGGCTTCTCCGGCGCGAGCTTTTCGAGCCATACTTCGAAGTCTTGATGCAGGCCGGACTCGTCGTCGTTTACGAACACGCTGGCGGTAATGTGCATCGCGTTGCACAGCAGAAGGCCCTCTTTGATCCCGCTCTCTGTTAGACACTGCTCAACCTGCGGCGTGATATTGATGAAATCGCGTCGGTTCTTAACGTCGAACCAAAGCTCTTTTCGATAACTCTTCATAATCGTAACTCCAGTTTTCAAGCCTAATGCCGTGCACCAAAATGGACGCATTGACCGAGGACGATATTCTAACAAGTTAAACGCTGTGCGTCGTCTGTGATGCGGGTATTGTTGAACTTTGAATCCGCCACCGGCGGACCATCGGCGGACTCGATGAGATGGCCGCACCCGCCTCGGCGGGTCATTCCGGCCTTGAGCCGGAATCCAGGAGCATAAACTGGATTCCCGCCTGCGCGGGAATGACAATACTGCGGCTTTCGCGGGAATGACAATTTCAAAGCCACCCGCCTCGGCGGGTGCATTTAACCGTTCAAAACAGCAATAGAATCAAAGAAGATGCTGCAGTATGCAAAAGCGGGTGCAGCCCAGGCGGCTAATAACCTCTTGCATATTCGGCCTTAGGGGATTATCCTCTCCCGACAACAGGAAAGGCAGTGGTCAATGGAAAAGAGAACCTGGGCGAAACTTGTTGTCACGGTAGTCGTGATCGCAGGTATCTGCGCTGGGATTTATCGCCAGTGGTATTGGCAGGCAGGCAACCACGGGTCTGTTGCGCCATGGGGCGTCGGCGACTTCAGAGCGGCCGAGAAGAGCTACTACGCAAACCGAATAAACAACATCCTCGCGAACTGGACGATTACCCACAGGTCGAATTCAAGAATATCTCGCTGGTTCGAGGCGAGAATCAGGGTTTCAAAATTGAGATAGAGAAGAAATAGAATTCAGGTGTCCGGGGGCACGACAAGTAAGGCCGCTGCAGATGAGTAGAAGAAACTGGGTCAAAGCGATCGTCACCGTTATCGTGATTGTTATTATTGTCGTGCTCGCTTATAGGCGTTTATGTCCGAGCTGACAACAGAACATCGGCCCGGCATACCGTCCGTCAGAGCTTATTACTGCAATAACATTATCCGGCCCCGGCGGGCAGCATCAAAAGGCTATTCACCGTTTATCGGCCTGGGTCTGGAAGAATTCCAACCAGCCCAATGTGAGCATATCACCTATTTGGCCGCGCTGTCTATATTCCTCAGGCGTCTTGCCCCAGTAGAATCCCAGCCATCCGCAGGCGTAGGGCCGTGATTCTTCGATGAAGCGGCCAAACTCGTCCGGCGAGCATTTGAGGGGAAAAGTCTCCTCGATTACTACCGGCTTGCCGACGCAAAAGGCCGTCAGTGTCTCAATCGCTTCGGCGGTCTTGCCCTTCTCC